>DASVCN010000019.1 GCA_036381595.1 Trueperaceae bacterium
AGCGCCAGTTCGACCAGCCGGGCCACCAGGTCGGCGTAGCTCAGGCCGGCGGCCTCCCACAGTTTCGGGTACATCGAGGTGACGGTGAAACCGGGCATCGTGTTTATCTCGTTGAGCAGCAGCCGGTCCTCCTGCTCCAGATAGAAGAAGTCGACCCTGGCGAGTCCCGCGGCGTCGATCGCACCGAACGCACGGAGCGCGATCCGTTGGCACCGTTCGGCGACCCGGGCGGGAACCTGCGCCGGGATCGAGAGCTGCGACCGTCCCTCCGTGTACTTCGTGCCGTAGTCGTAGAACTCGCTCTGGAATCTGATCTCGCCCACCGGGCTCACCCGGGCGTCGTCGTTCCCGAGGACGCCCACCTCCAGTTCGCGGGCGCCGTCGACGCCCTGTTCGACTATCACCCGACGGTCGAAGCGGAAGGCGTCATCGAGCGCCGCTTCGAGCTGCTCCCGGTCGCGCGCCTTGGCGATGCCCACGCTCGAGCCCAGGTTCGCCGGCTTGACGAAGAGCGGCCATGGCAGGTCGAGCGAGTCGAGTACCGCGGCCCGGTCGCCATGCCAACGGGAACGGGTGATGCCGCGGTAGTCGACCTGAGGCAGGCCCTCGGCGGCGAAGACGCTCTTCATCATGAGCTTGTCCATCCCAACGGCGCTGCCCAGCACTCCGGAGCCTACGTAGGGCAGGTCGAGCAGCTCCAGGAGTCCCTGGACGGTGCCGTCCTCTCCGTTCGGGCCGTGGAGGAGAGGGAAGACGACGTCGAACGAGTCGCTCCTCCCGTTGCCGTTGGCCAGCTGGCCGAGTCGCAGGCTGCCCGCTCCGGCTTCCGCCCGACCGGCGCCCAGCGCTTCGAGCGAGGAGTCGGGGGGCAGGAGCCTGCCGGCCTTGTCGATCACCAGCGGGGTGATGGCGAAGCGTTCCCCCACCGCGGCGATCACCGAGCGGGCAGAGGAGAGCGAAACCTCGTGCTCGCCCGACTCGCCACCGCAGAGCAGGAGCACCCTCGGTTTGCTCATCGCCCGCCCCAATTGGTGTGTAACTTACACATCGTCAACATGATAGGGCGGGAGGGTCGGCAGGTCAAGTTCGTTCCTGCGCTTGTGACGGAGTTCTCGGCGCGTCAGGGGGTCCACTCGGGTGGGCGCTTCTCCAGGAACGCTCTCACGCCCTCCCGCAGGTCGTCGCTCGAGCGTGCCCGGGCGTTCGTCTCGATCGCCAACTCCAGCGCATCGTCCAGGCCCAGGCCTCCTGACTCGACCAGCAGCCGCTTGCTGGTTTCGAGCGCCTGAGGCGAATTGGCGGCCATGGCCGCGGCCGCCTCGCCAGCCCGCTGGAGCACCTTCGCTGGCTCCACCACCTCGGATACGAGCCCGTAGGCCAGCGCCTCCCCGGCGCTCACCGGCCTCGCCCCAAGGAGAAGCTCCCGAGCCGCTCGCTCGCCGGCCATCCTCGTCAGGAACACACTCACCAGAGCGGCGACGAAGCCGATGCGGGCCTCCGTGTAACCGAACTTCGCCTCCTCGCTGACGATCACCACATCGCACACCGACGCCAGGCCGGCGCCGCCGGCGATCGCATGTCCGTTCACTGCGGCGACCACCGGCTTCGGGAAGGCGTAGAGGCGACGGAATAGGAAGGCTAGCCGGCGCGAATCCTCCAGGTGCTCCTCCTCGCTGCGCTCGAGCAGCCGTTCGAGTTCGCCGAGGTCCATGCCAGCGCAGAAGGCGTTGCCGGCCCCGGTGAGGACGAGCGCGCGCACCCCCGGATCCGACTCGGCCTCGTCGAGAGCGGCCAGGAGCTCCCGCCGCAACTCGGTATCGAGGGCGTTCCGCACCTCGGGCCGGTTCAGGGTGAGCGTCCGTACCGGACCATCGTGAGCAGTCAGCAGGACGGGCATGAGGGATTGTACCGGCCGGGAAGGGGCGGTTCGGGCGACAGCGGCGGCGGACCCAGCCACCGATGACGATGCGGTCACGCCCCTCGCGAGTGGGAAGCTCCGCAGCGACCGCCGCCGCCGGCGACTTATAAAGGCCGCATGAAGCGCCTCCTCCTGCTAGCCCTGCTGCTGCTCCTCTCTGCCTGCGCCCCCGGTGTCACCTCCGTGATCTCGCCGCCCACCTTCCGCGTCGTCGAATCGAAACTGGTGAGGTTCGAACCGAGCGGCGTCGGGGCCGGCAACGCCCTCGTGACCCTGCGCCTCGAGACCCGCAACCCGAACCCGGTCCCGCTGCGACTCGCCGGGCTCGACGGCGACTTCTACCTGGGTGGCCAGCGGGTGGCGGCCACCTCGTTCAATGACGGCATCGCGCTGCCCGCCAACGGCGCCGCTCAGCTGAACCTCGACGTGGCCGTTCCCGTCGAGGGAGCCGCGCAGGTCCTGAACCAGTTCGCCAGGCTCGTGGCCGGCGATCCGGTCGGCTACCGGGTCGACGCCACCGTGAGCGTAGATGTCTTCGGCGCCCCTCAGCGGTTCCCCACCCTCACCGTCGCCCGCGGCGAACTCCAGGTTGCGGGCGGTCTCCGGCCGCCTGCGGTACGGTTCGAGCCGTCGGCAACACGGGTCAGCTTCAGCGGCCTCACCGCCCGGGTGGACGTGGGTCTGGTGATCGACAATCCCCTGCCGATCGGCTACTTCGTCCGCGGACCCCAGGTGACCCTGGAACTCGACGGGCGGCCGGTCGGGCGAGCGTCCATCCCCCGCACCCCGGTTCCCGCTCATGGCACCTCGCCCGCCGCCCTGCGCTTCGAGGTCGGGATCGCCGATGCCGGCGCCGCGCTCCTGAGCCGCCTGCAGGCTGGCGGCAGCGGGCTCAGTTTCAGCCTCGATGGCGTGCTGGAGGTTGAGATACCCGCGGTCGCGTCGACACGGACCTCCCTCGACCGTGTGGGCGGCCTGCTCCCCTGAACTCCTAGCCGATCTCCAGCCAGAGCGGGCCCGGCTGCGAATGTCGGGCCCGCTCTTCGCCTTCTTCAGTCGTGGCTGAGGCCGACCCGGTCGGCCAGGCGAGCCATAGGCCTGGGCAGCCACCAGTTGAGCCGGCCGGCGAGGAACATCATCGCCGGCACCAGGGCCAACCGCACCAGCGTCGCGTCCAGCAGGATCGCTACCGACAGGCCGATGCCCAGCGTCTTGATGAGCACCACGTCCGAGAAGATGAAACTGCTGAAGACGACGATCATGACCGCGGCGGCCGAGGTGATAACCCCACCGGTGGCGCTCAACGCGTCGACGACCGCGTCCCAGTCGGAGAGGCCCTGCTGGTGCGCCTCGTATATCCGGGCGACGAGGAACACCTCGTAATCCATGGAGAGGCCGAACACGATGGCGAAGATGAAGAGGGGGGCGCTGGCGTCGACGTAGCCGATCCCGCCTGGCACCCCGAAGAGTCCGGCGAACCACCCGTCCTGGAAGATCAGGGTTATCACCCCGTAGGCGGTTGCGACGGTGAGGGTATTGAGCAGGATCGACTTGAGGGGGATCAGCAGCGAGCGGAACGCCAGCCCCAACACCAGCAGGATGCCCAGGTAGACGAGCGCGATGGCCAGCGGGAACGACTGGTAGAGGAGCCTCGTCCACTCCGCCTCGAATATGGCGGGTCCGCCAACCAGGGCCCGGACATCCACCTCCTCGATCGCCTGGCGCAGGTTCGCGCGCAGCGACGCCACCTCGTGCGGCACCAGGTTGCCCAACGGGAAGACGGTGAGGCGTGCGTAGCGTCCGGTCTCACTCACGGTGGCAAGCACGAGTTCGCGCAGTTCGCTGTTCAGCGCGAGCTCCTGGGTCGCGTAGTACTGGTAGAGCAGGAGGGTGGGCAGGCTCTCCACCGACATCGCCGAGTAGACCGCTCCCACCGTCGGCAGATCCTCAAGCTCCCGCGCGAGGCTGGAGAGCTGGCGCTGACTGGACGGGTTGAAGAAGCCCTCCTCACCGAAATCGAGCAGCACCTCGATCGGCTCGAGCATGCCGTCGAGCCCCACCCCCTCGAGGGCGCTGACGACCTGCCGCGAGTCGGTCGCGGGACTCAGTCCGCGCGCGCCGGGGTCGGCGACTTCCATCTGCAGCGCGGGGATGCTGAGGAGGATCAGCGCCAGGGCGCCTGTTATCGCCCAGGCCCAGGGGTGCCGCAGGATCAGTTGAGCTCTCTTGCGCCAGAACGAGCGGCTCCTGAGCCCCGGAACTCGCCTCGTGATCCGCAGGTAGTTGACGCGCTCGCCCAGCAGGGCGAGAAGCGAAGGCAGGGCAGTGGTGCTCACCAGGATGCTGACGATGAGGACGACGATGGTGCCCACCCCGAGCGAGCGGATGAACGCCAGGGGCGGCACCAGCAGGGCGGTGAGGGCGATCAGCACGGTGGCCCCGCTGAACACGACGGCCTTGCCGGAGGTGAGCGAGGTGATCTCGGCAGCTCGCTTCGGTTCGACCCCGTTGCGCAACTCCTCCCGGAACCGGTTCACCATGAGCAGGGCGTAGTCGATGCCTGTGGCGAGGCCCAGCATGGTGACGATGCTCTGGGTGTAGACAGCGAAGTCCATCAGCTGGCCGATGCCGTAGATCACCGCGAACGAAAGGGTTATCGACAGCAGCGCCACCAGCAGTGGCAGGCCCGATGCGACCAGGGCGCCGAAGGCGACGACCAGGACGATGAGGGTGAGAGGAAGGCCGTAGAGCTCGGCCCGCCGAGTGTCTCGCTCGCTTATGTCCTCGAGCTCCTGGATCGATGCCGGCCCTCCCGCCAGGTTGAACTCGAGCCCGCCCACGTGTTCGAGCGCGGTGCGCATGGCTGCGGCGATCTCCTTCGCTTCCGCGTCGCTCTCCGACTTGATGCCTATGACCGAGATGATGTAGTGGCCGTCGTCCCCAACGAGATCGAGGCCCCGCGAGCGGCGGTAGTCCCTGACCCCGGTTACGCCCGGTATCCCTTGCAGCGTGTCGATCGCCCGGAAGTAGGCCTGATCGAACTGGGGGTCGCCCAGCCGGTACTCGTCGCTCCTGCTCACCAGCACCACGCTGAAGTCGTCCAGCTGGCTGAACTCCTGGTTCAGTATGCGGCTCACCTGCTGAGGTTCGCTGGATTCCGGGACCTGTGGCTGCGCGTCGAGCACCTCGTTCACCCTGGTCGCGAACGGCAGTGCCGCGAGAGTGATCACCAGCCATATTGCCAGCACCAAACGTGGACGGTGACTGACCAGCTTGGCGAGGCGGGACGGCATACCCGGTCAGCTTATCAGCCGCTCCTGAAGGTGAATGAGAGGCTCCTACACGCCAACGAAGGTCTCGATCACCGACCGGGCATGCGGGTCCCTGGTCCCCACCGCACCCGAGAGCCGGCCGTCGCGGAGGAAGAGTATGGTGTCGGCGGTCAGCGCCGCCTTGGGGTCGTGAGTCACCATCACCACGGTCCAGCCGCGTTCGTCGACGCCGCGCCTTAGCAGGCGGAGTACCTCCTGACCGGTCTCGCTGTCGAGGTTCCCGGTCGGTTCGTCGGCGAGGACGACGACGGGATCGTTGATCAACGCGCGCGCGAGCGCTACTCGCTGACGTTGACCGCCGGAGAGCTGCTTGGGCCGGTGGTCGAGCCGGTCCTCGATGCCCAGGTCCGAAGCGAGACGAGCGAGTCGCTCCTCGCCGGCCTCCAGCCTGCCGGCGACTTCGGCCGGTAGCAGGATGTTCTCCCGCGCCGTCAGGTTGGGGATGAGTTCGAAGGTCTGGAACACGAAACCCAGTCGATCGCGGCGCATCCGGGTGAGGGCGTCGTCGTCCAGGCCCGAGGTCTCGACGCCGTCGATCAGCACCTTGCCCTCATCGGGCAAGTCGAGCAGGCCCAAGAGGTGAAGCAGCGTGCTCTTGCCGCTCCCCGAGGGGCCCATCACACTCACGAACGAGCCGTGCTCCACGGCGATGTCGATGCCGGAGAGCGCCGTTATCTCCTGCTCTCCCAGGTGGTAGGTCTTGCCGAGGCGACGACCCTCGACAGCGTAGTTCTTGTCGGTTTCCATCGATTACTCCGAGGCGCCCAGGGCGAGGATGGGCGGCAGGCTGGCGGCCCGGCGAGCGGGGAAGTAGGAGGCGATGAGGCCCACGACGGGTGAGGCGATGAGCGCGAGAACGATGAGCAGCCAAGGATACTGTGGCGAGATGGCGAAGCCGGTGATGGCCGCGGCGCCGGCGGTGATGACGTGCGCCAGCAGGAGTCCGGATGCGACGCCCAGGACCGCGCCAACCACCATGACCACCAGGCCCTCCGAGTTGACGACCCTGCCGACTCCACGACGGGTGAGGCCGAGGGTGCGGAGGACGGCCAGCTCGTGCTGTCTGCTGGAGAGGTTCATCCCCAGCGTGTTGGCTACCCCCAGAGCGGCGATGAATATCGCCAGGGCGAGGAGCGCGTTCGTGGTCACGAACGACCTTCGGGTGAGGGCCATGATCGTTTCGCGGTAGTCGCGGTTGAGGGTCACGTCCAGATAGAGGTCGGGGAAGGCCGCGATGAGCGCGTCACGAGCCTCCGCCACGTCCACGCCCTCGTCGACTGTCATCACGAACAGGTCGGGGCTGCCGCCGCCGAAGAGCTCGATGTCCTCTATCGACGCGACGACGGCCTCTCCGCCCCCGGTGAAGTCGACGATCACCCCGCCGACGGGGAACTCGCGGAACCCCTCGTCCGTCCGCAGGGTGACGGTGTCGCCTACGCCCAGGTCGAACCGGTCACGCAGGGTATTGGCGATGAGTACCCGGCCGCCCGCGGCCAGGGTGTCGTACCCCTGCCGGTCGTTCCCCTGCCCCGGGATGTACTGGAACCGGCCGAAGCCCGAGCCCGGTTCGAACCGGCTCGGGTCGACCAGCACGAGGGCGATGCTGCGGGCCCGCGCTTCGCCTTGGGGCCGGAACCTGACGATGCGGATGCCTACACCTGACGCTTCGTCGATGGCTGGAACCGCCTCGGGGACCGCGGTCTCGAAGTCGCTCGGGAAGCTGACCGGCGAGGTCACGAACAGGTCGCCCACGATCGTCGTATCCACCCAGTCGGCGATGGCCTTGTTGATGCCGGCGACCATGGCGCCGACACCGATGGTGAGTCCGATGCCTACCACCACCGAGCCGATCGCCACCCCGTTACGGGGGGCGTTGCGACGCGCGAACGAAGAGCCGAGCTTGCCCGCCGGTCCGAAGATGCGGCGGAGCAGGGGGCCCAACAGCCGGGTAGCCGGCGGCAGCAGGGTGGGCGTGGCCAGGGTGAAACCCAGGAAGAGCAGGGCCATCGAGACACCGGCGGCAGCCAGTGCCCAGGCTCCGCTCCAGCGGATGAGTGCGAGCGCAACGCCGAGCCCGACGATGAGCCAGCCCAGGACGCTGCGGAGGAGGGTATCCTCGTACTGCTCCGCCTGACGCAGCGCCGCCAGCGGTGGTGTCGCCGAGGCGGTGCGGGCGGGCAGCGAGCCGGCCAGCAGGGCAACCAGGACGCCCACACCGGCGGCGGGAACGACGCTCTCCATGGGCACCACGAGGGTACGGAAGTCGATGCCCAGGCTGAAGGCGTTGATCCGCGTCACCACGTATGCCAACACTATGCCCAGCAGCAGGCCGGAGATCACGCCCAGAACGCTTACCACCGCGGCCTCGAGGAGCGCCAGCCGCTGCACCTGATGGCGGGTGAGGCAGAGTGTGCGCAACAGAGCATACTCGCGACGTCGCTCCACCACCGCGGCCATGAAGGTGTTGTAGGCCATGAAGCCGCCTAGAGCCAGCAGGGTGGCGGCGAGGATGCTGAGGCCCGACTGGATGGTGTCGACGATGCCGGTGGCGATGTTCCCGCTGGCCGCCGGGAAGGTGACCGTGTAGTCGCCGCCCAGCCGCTCGCTCAGCTCCTCCAGCACTTCGTTGGTGTTGGCCTCCTCGCTCACGTGCACCTCGATGAAACTGGCGCGTCCCTCGAGATGGAGCAGCTCCTGGAGGTCAGTCAGGGCCATGATGGCGACGCGGCCGCCGTTCGTCGAGGCGTAGCCGTACGAGTCGTCGAGAAGGCCCGAGACGACGAACTCCTGGTCGCCCAGGCGGCCGCTGAAGGTAACCGTGTCGCCCACCTCGATACCGCGCTGCCCGGCGAAGTTCTCGGCGATCGCCACGGCGAAGCTGTCGGAAGTCGGCATGTTGCCGATGGCGACGCGGGCAGGCAGCTCGGCCCCGGAGCGCGTCACCCGCCCCGAGATCTGGAAGCCGGTGTCCACGCCTGGGATCACCGACCGGTTTATGTCCTGGGTCTCCCGCTGAGGTTCCGCCCGGATGTTCAGCACGGGGTAGAACTCGGCCACACCGGCCTGCTCCTCGAGCGCCGGCCGGACGTCCTCGACGTCGAAGACGGCGCGGCCCTGCACTCCAGGGGTTACCAGCAGATCGGCGTTGCCCGCTGCGGCTGCCAGGGTGCTGGCGACGTTCGCCTCGACGTTGTCCCCGACGGAGAGGGTTGCCAGTACGGCGGCGATACCGATCGCAACGCCGAGGACTGTAGCAGCGGTTCGCCAGGCATGACGGGATAGATTGCGCAGCGCAAGCCGCACCAACATCGGCATCGGCATCGGCACCAGTGTAACCGAGCCGTTGCGGGAGTTCCCGGCGGCTATCTCACCCGCTATCCGCCTTCTACTCGCTCTTCTCGACCGTTGGCCGGCGGCCGGCGCCTGCCAGCGCCAACCCGCCGACGAGCGGGCCAAGCAGGAAGTAGACGTAGTGCTGGTAGAAGCGCCAGACGATCACCGCGGCCGCAAGCGGGCCGCCGGCTACGTGACTGCGCAGTGCGTAGGTGACGACCGCCTCCTGGTAACCGCTGGCACCGGGGGTGGGAACCAGGAAGGCGAAGGCGTGAAGGATCACCTGCACCGCGTAGACGACGAGATGGTCGGCGTCCATCAGCAGGCTTACGAGCACCAGATTGAGCACCGCGAAGTAGGGGAGCCTGGCAGCGCCGGAGAGCAGATGGAAGCGGAGATGCCAGTGCCAGGGCCGGCTCGAGTAGTGGCGGCTGGCGAGAGACAGCTCATCGAGGAAGCCGTCGATGCGGGCGTGGAAGCGGCGGAGCCAGCGGTGACCGGCCAGCCGGCGCAGAAGCGCGATCGCCAGCGGCAGGCGGAAGACGAGCAGGTAGCTCACGAGTATCGCGAAGAAGGAGAGGACCGATACCAGGAGACCCAGGCCTTCGAGCGGCATCCGCACGCGGGCGAAGCGAAGGGCGAAATAGCCGGCCGGAGCGGCCCAGCTGAAGAAGGCGAGGTCGCCGACGACGCACATCACCGCAACCGCGACCGCCTGGTTGACGGGGAGGCCGAAGCGGTTCAGGAGCAGCACGATGCCTATCGAGTTGCCGCCTCCGGTCGGCGTGGCGACTGCGCTGAAGGTGCCGAGGATGTGGGTCTGGACGCCTTGCCAGAGGCTGGTGCGGTGATCGGTGCCGGCGGTTAGGAAGATCAGGCGCCAGGCCGAGAGCAACCACCAGAGGACCACCGGCACGAAGATGCCGGCGATCGCGAGCAGGTCGAGCCGTGAGACGATCCTGAACAGGTCCCCGTCGAAGACGTCAGGCGCAACGAGATAGAGGCTGGCCACGCCCAACAGCAGGGAGAACAGGAGGGCCGTGCCTAGCCTCAGCACGGGAAAGGCCCGCCATCCCCGACCGGCAACGAGCGATTCGGCGTCACCAGGGAAGTCACCTCGCTTCCGGGCGGCAGGGGGCTCTCCGGCCTCACCACGCTCGTTGGCCCTCGTGTTCCGGCTCGAGCGGCACGCCGCTTCCGACGGCGCTCGCATCGGGAGCGCCGGTGCGAAGGTAGCCCACCAGGTAGCGGGCGAGCCGCTCGGCCATCCCCGCGAAGTCGAGGCGGGCAGCCCGGTCGGCCGCCTCTTCCAGTAGCCGAGGTTCGTCCCGGTAGGCCGCCACCTCTTCGGTAAGCGCCTCCAGTGTGGACCGGTAGCCGCCCAGGCCGTGGACGGCGAGCAGTTCGCTCATCTTGTTCTCGACGGTGCCCGAGCGCATGGGGGAGAGGAGCGGTCTTCCCACCGCTATCGCCTCGAAGACCGTAGCCGGTCCCGGTTTGCCGATCACCACGTCGCTAGCGGCCAGGTAGAGGGCCATCTCCTCGACGAACCCTACGACCACCAGCCTGGGGTGGTCGAGCCCGGCGAGGTGCCTGCGCAACTCCTCGTTCCGGCCGCAGACCACCACCACCTGCACCGCCTCGAGCCGAAGCAGGGCCCGGGCGACCTTCTCCGGCGTCCCGCCCACTCCCTCGCCGCCGAGTGACACGAGACAGGTGAACTCGTCCGCAAGGCCGAGCATCTGGCGCGCCTCGTCGCGCCCCGGCGCCCGCAGGAACGCCTGCCTCACCGGGTAGCCCACCACGTCTACGCGCGCCTCGCTCAAGCCGAACCGCAGGAGGCGCCGCTTCGACTCGGGGGAGGCTACGATCACCCGCTCGGCGTTCGGTTCGGCCCAGAGGGCGTTGGCGTTGATGGTGGAGGTCTCGAACGTCACCACCGGTACCTGCAGCCCGAAGCGCCGTTGGGCAAGGGTGAAGGCGGTCATCAACCAACCGTGATTGACGACGATCAGGTCGGGTGGTTCGGCGGCGAGCTCGTGTGCGGCTCTGCGGGCGAACTCCGCCAGGAACCGCCGGTGGAAGGCGGCGGTGAGACGGGGGAAGGCGTCGATGAGGACCTGGCCCCAGACGATCGTCCAGGGGTTGCCGAGCGCCCGCTTCCAGCTCTCCTTGTGTCTGCGGTCGAGCTCTTCGAAGCCGTAGTCGAGCATCGGCTCGCGCACGGCCAGGTCGAACTCTCCCGGGTAGTGGCACTCGATCGCTTCGGCCAGGGCGTGAGCGGTGCTCACGTGCGAACCGCCGGCCGCGATGGTTGCGAAGAGGATCCGGGGCCGTTCCTGGCCGACCGGCCCCGAGGCGTCGTCGTTCTGTGCTTCTCCGTTCTCCATCGTGCGCTACTCCAGGCCGGCCCCCACGAACAGGGGGTCAGCGCGTCCCTCACGAGCATAACTGGCGATGTAGCCGGCCAGCCTCTCGCTCATCCCTGCGAAATCCAGTTCCCGGGTCTTCTGCGCGACCCGCTCGAGTTCGATCGGTTCCCGACGATACTCCGTTACCGCTTCCAATATCGCCCGCCTGCTCTTCGCCAGCATCCCCAGCCCTCTCCTCGCCAGGAAGCGAACGACCTCGACCTCGTTCAGGCCCGCGTAGCCGGTGGCGATGAAGGGCCTGCCTACCGCGAGCGCCTCGAACACCGAGGCTGGGCCGGCTTTACCTACCACGACGTCGCTCGCCGCCAGGAAGTCGGCGACCGCCTCGGTGTACCCCTCCAGGCGCAGATGTGGGAAGCTGGCGGCCAACGGCGCCAGCTTGCGGCGTAGCAGCGGGTTCCTGCCGCTCAGCACGACGACCCTGATCCCTTCCGCCAGGAGCGCCGAGATCCACTCTCGCGGGTCGTCGGCGATCCCTTCTCCACCCAGTGATACGAGGCAGGTGAATCCCTCCTCGATTCCCAGCCGGCTGCGCGCCTCGGCCTTCCCGGGCGGCCGCAGGAACTGCTCACGTACCGGGTAGCCCACGACGTCTATCCTCTCCGGACCGACGCCGAGCTTGATCAGGTCCTTGCGCGCCGCCTCCGAAGGGACGACGAACCGTTCGGCGGCCGGTTCGGCCCAGAGGGCGCTGGCGTCGAGGGGTTCGGTAGCGAATGAGAGTATCGGGGTCCTCAGGCCGTGCCGTTGGCGAGCCCGGGTGAGGCCCACGGTAAGCCAGCCGTGGTTGGCGACGACCAGATCGACCGGTCGTAGCTCGAGCCGTGCCGCCGCGGCGCGCGAGAAGCGGCGGAGCATCAGCCGGTGGTAGCGGCGGGTGAGCGTGGGGGCCGAGTCGAGGACCCTCTGCCCGGTTCGCACCAGTTGCGGCCGGGCCAGAGCCCAGCGCCATAGCTGCTTGTGCTGGCGATCCTCGCGAAGCAGCCCGAGGTCGAACATGAAGTCCGAAACCTCGGTTTCGAACTCTCCCGGGTAGTAGCGTTCGAGCGCCTCGGCCATCGCCCTGGCGGTCGCTACGTGGCCGCCGCCTGCGGCTATGGTCGCGAAGAGCACACGACGAGGCGTACTCATCTGGCGGACAGGGCGAAGAGTGCCGGATCGTTCGCTACCGACAGGGCCAGCCCCTCCTGCCAGCTGTAGAGCGGTTCGTAACCGAGATCCCGCCGGGCCGGGCCGATCGAGAAGTGCGCGTCGCGGCGCATCAGGGCGGCGCGGTAGCGGGTGAGCGGAGGTTCCTTCGCTGGCGAGACGCGGGACCAGAGCGACTCGACGACGGATGCGACCGGGGAGACAAGGGACGAAGGGAGGCGCAAGCGTGGTGGCGGCGCCCCCAGGAGCCTCGCCAACTCCCCCAGCACGTCGCTCCAGGTAGGCATCCCATCGTCTGCGATGACGAAAGCGCGACCTGCCACCCCGCTCTCGGTAGCCGCCAGCTCCAGCCCCTGGACCAGATTCTCCACGTAGGCCGTGTTGAGCACGCTCCTGCCGCCGTCGAGGAGGGGGAGGGCGCCGTGCGCGAGCGCGGCCGCCACTCGCCTGAGTTGGGGGTCCCGGGGGCCGAAGGGCCAGAGGCCAGGCCTGACGACCACTCCCTCGCCGGACCAGCTGAACACGAGGTCCTCGGCGAGTATCTTGGAACGGGCGTAGGCGAGTTCGAAGTTGTCTCGCGGCTGCGCCTCGGCATCTGCCTCACGGAATCCGACGTAGCGGTGGACGGCGATGCTGGAGACGAGCACGAAACGCGAAGTGCCTGCCCAGCGAGCCGCCTCGAGCAGGTTGCGCGTACCCTCTACGTTGGTTCGTTCGAAATCGGCCGCTCGTCCCCAGTCGCCGACCTTGGCGGCTGCGTGGATCACGGCCTCCGCGCCTTCGCAGGCTGCGGCCAGGGAGGCTGCATCGGTGACGTCGGCGCGTACCAGCTGGAGGCGCGATTCCCCCTCCACCCGAGTCAGGTTAGCGGTGTCGCCCCAAGGGGAGACCAGCGCCCTTACCTCGAACCCGGAACTGAGCAACCGCTCGCAGAGGTGGCTGCCTATGAAACCGTGCGCGCCCGTCACGAGTATCCTCATCGCCGGAACTCTAGCCCAGCTGGCCGGCGCGGAGCAGCGAGAAGAGGTCTGTCGCCAGCCCCAATGTCATATGGATCAGCGCCACGTAGAGGATCGAGCGGGTGCGCAGGGCCAGCAGTCCGAAGACGAGGCCGGCCGGGAGCGCGGCGATCGTTTCCAACAGGGGCTTGCCCAGGTGGAGCATCGTAGAAGCGATCGTCTGCACCCAGAGCGCCCCCGTTGCGCCGAGGGCCGGTTCCAGGCCCCTCAGCAGGAAGCCCCGGAAGAAGAACTCGTAGGCGAAGTAGTAGCAGGTGTAGGTCGCTGCCCAGGCGAAGAAAGCGAGGGCGCTGCTGCCGGCCCAGGCTCCGGGCCACGGGTAGGCGAGCCTCACCGCCGGGTCTCCGGCCGCGAACCAGGCGACCGGGATAACCACCAGCACGCCGATCCCCACGGCTTGCCAACCTGTCCGGCTGTCGCCCTCGGTGAGTCCCAGCCGCTCGAGGCGGAGTCCCAGCGGGCGGCACAGGAGGAGCGGAATTAGGCCGAGGAGTACCGTTGCCCACGCCACCCAGCGCAGGGCGTGGATCGGATCGCGGGGGCTGGCGGGACCTGGAGCACCGAAGTACCAGTAGCCGATCTGCAGCAGCAGCGCCAGGGTCAGCAGCGCCGAGAGCCGGCCGTTCGGCGGGAAGAGGGCCGCCAGGTCGGAGGCGAGGCCCCTCAGCACGCCCTGAGAGCGTGATTCCCCGTTCACACCGTCTTCTGGAAGAGCCTGTACGTCTTGTAGAGCGTCAACCCCGCCGCCTCGATACCGCGATTCATCGCGCTGTTCGATTCGAGCACCCAGGAGCACTCGCCTTCGACGTAACCGTGCTTGGCACCGCGACGAGCGATCTCGTCGATCAGGACGAGTTCGAGTCCGCGATTGCGGAACTCGGGCATGACCCCGAGGATGGGCAGTCGGCCGCGATCGATGATCTTGCGGCGGTTGAGGAGCTTGAAGATCCCGAAAGGCAGTAGTCGGCCATGGATCTGCTTCAGCACCTGGTTGACATCGGGGATCGTGATGGCGATGCCCGCGATCTGACCGTCGATCTCGAGGAAGAGGGCAAGGTCGGGTTCGAGTATCAGCTTGAGCTCGTCCACGAGGTGATCGAACTCGGCGTCCGTGAACTTCACGAACCCCCAGTTCTGCTCCCACGCCTCGTTGTAGACCTGTTTCAGGATGCGTGCCTCGCGGTCGAGTTTCTTCATGTCCGCCGAGCGTATGTGCGGCCTCTCGCGCCTGCGTACCCTCTCGGCCAGTCGGCTCAGCCGTTCGCTGGGGCCGTTCAAGACGTCGAAGTGCCAAGCGTAGAGGTCCATCACCTTCTCGAAGCCGGCCGTCTCGGCGAAAGCCGGGTACTCGGGCGGGTTCTGAGGCATCATCACGTACGGACTGGTGTCGAAGGCATCGATCTGGAAACCGGAGCCGTCGTTCATCGTGGGGTTGGCCGGTCCACGCACCAGCGAACGCCCCAGCTGACGCGCCCGGCCAAGGGTTGCGTCGAAGAGCTGTAGGGCCGCCTCCTCGTCCTCTGCCTCGAAGAAGCCGAAGAAGAGGAGGTTGTCGCCATGAGTCCGGTTGTGGTTGTCGTCGTCGATCGCGGCGACCCGGCCCACCACTCGGTCGCCCCGGAAGGCGAGGTAGAGGTCCATCCTCGCGTGATGGAAGAAGGGGTTGCGCTTCGGGTCGAACTTCTCCCACTCCGAGATGAGGAGCGGCGGCACCCAGACCGGGTCGTCCTTGTACTTCCTGTAGGGATACTCGATGAACCTCTTCAGGTCGCGGCGACTGGCGACCGCTTGGACGCGGGTCATCCGCCCGGAAGCGTTCTGTTCTCCGCTGCCCGGTTCGTCAGGTCGTAGTACATGGGGGCTCTCCTCTTGGGCTCGAGCGCTCTGCTCAGCCGATCAGGCCGAAGCGTTTGCCGACGATCTCGAACGCGTCGAGCAGCCGGTCGAGCTGTTCCTCGGTGTGGTTGGCGTTGACGCTCGTCCGGATTATCGACTGACCGCTCGGTACGCCCGGCGGCAGGGCAGGGGTCGTGAAGATGCCCTCCTCGAAGAGGCCCTTCCAGAAGAGCATGGTGAGGTCGTCGGGACCGATGTGGACCGGCACGATCGGCGTCTGGGAGCCCAGCGTATCGAAGCCCAGCGAACGGAGACCGCCGTGCAGCCGATCGACGTTCCGCCACAACCGGGCCCGATGCTGTGGCTCCCGTTCCATGATCTCGAGCGCCTCCAGCGCGGCCGCCATCTGCATCGCTGGCAGCGCCGCCGTGAAGATGAACGGCCGCGCCTTGTGCTTCACGTAGTTGACGACCTGCCTCTGACCCGCCATGAAGCCGCCGACCGAGCCGAACGACTTGGAGAAGGTGCCTACTATCAGGTCGACCTCCTCCTCGAGGCGGAAGTACTCGGCCGTGCCGCGACCACCGTCACCGAGCACTCCGGTGGCGTGAGCGTCGTCGACCACTACCCGTGCGCCGTAACTCCTCGCCACGCGGACGATCTCGGGCAGCTTGGCGATGTGCCCGCTCATCGAGAAGACCCCGTCGGTCACGATGAGGCGGCCTCCCGGCTTGTCGGCATCGCGCTCGAGCAGCCGCTCGAGGTGGTCGATATCGTTGTGCTCGTACTTGCGGAGCACGCCGAATGCGAGCCTGGCGCCGTCGTAGAGGCAGGCGTGGTTCTCGCGGTCGAAGTAGAGGATGTCGTGGCGTCCGGCGAGGGCGCTGACGACGGAGAGGCAGCCGAGATAACCGGCACTGAAAGTGAGCGCCGACTCCTTGCGCAGGAACTCCGCCAAGCGAACTTCGAGCTGTTCGTGCAGTGTCAGCGTTCCAGTCAGGAAGCGGGAACCGGTGCAGCTGGTGCCGAAGTCATCAAGGGCAGACCTGGCGGCGTCCTTCAACCTCTCGTCCTGAGTGAGTCCAAGGTAGTCGTTGGAGCCGGTGATGACCATATCGCGACCGTTGACGGTGACCGTGCCACCGTTCTGACGGCTTATCGGCTTGAAGAAAGGATGCATCCCGGCCGCTAGGGCTTCGTCGGCTCGAGTGAACGAGAAAGCCTTGTCGAATACGTCGCCGGTGCGACTCGCCGGCGAATCTAGGACGCCGGTGCTACTGCTTTCTGTTCTGCTCCTAGGCTTTTCGGTTGGGTTGGATTGTTCCGACAAAAGACCCTCCGTGCGGGTATGGCACGACGCAACGCGGACACTATAGCACGGGGCATACATGGCTTCTGAATCGCAAAAATAGCGTCGTCGGCAGCCTCGTAGGGCGCGACAGGCACTCCCGCCGAGTTGGGGCAGGTGAGTCGCGCACGTCGTCCGGCTCGGCGATACCCTACAGTGTCCCGAGTGTGACAGGCCACGCGGGAGGACCGAGCCGACGCTCGGTATAATGAACCCGTGAGCACCCAACGTGATGGGGGTGACGGCGCCCAGCTTGCGTCGCCTGGCGTAGCCACGCGTGCCGCGGACGTACAGGACGCTCCCCTGGTACACGCCATCTACCTGGGCACGCCCGGGTATTTCGACATAATCTCGATCCCCGTTCCCACTCTTGCCGAGGTCGAGACAGACCTCGCCACAGCGGCTCGCGACGCCCGGCGTCAGGTCGAACTGGTTTACGCTCCGCCCGACCTCCAGTTGCCGGGATGGGAGCTGGTTGACGGCGTCGGCGGCAGACCCATCGTTGGCTACCTCGACTACAAGCTCGACTACCCGGAACCGGGGGACGCGACCGTCAATCTGCTGCTGGTACACGGCCAGCTGCAGAGCCGCGGCGTAGGCAAGGAGTGCGCCAGGGACCTCGAATCGAGATTGCGGGTCCGCGGCAACGTGAGGCGGATGCTGGCCAGCATCTACGGTCAGAACCCGCGTGCCGAACGGTTCTGGCGCTCGCTCGGCTACACCTTCGCGATCGACGCCAAACCCATCCTGGACTGGTACGCGAAGGAACTCTGACCGCCCGGCTCTGAGGTTACGGACCCTCGTACTCTTCGCTTCCTGCGACGCCCGTACGAGGCTCGCCGGGCCGGCCGGCTAACGCCTGCCTACGGCGGTGGACACGGATACTCCTCGAGGTGGAGGGGGACGCCAGTGTTAGGCTATCCTGCGGAAATGGGTGGCAGGACGCAGGGTTCTGGCCTGCGAGCTGTTCGACGTCATGGAGGCAGGCAATGATTAGTGTCACGGACCTACGTAATGGAACGAAGGTCGAGATGGATGGTGGACTCTGGGAGTGTCTCGAGTACCAGCACCAGAAGATCGGCCGCGGCGGAGCGAAAGTGGTCGCCAAGTTCCGCAACCTCGATACTGGCGCTATCGTCGAGAGGACGTTCAACTCCGGCGAGAAACTGCAGGATATCTTCATCGACTATCGCACCATGCAATATCTCTACAGCGATGGCGACACCTACACCTTCATGGACACCGAGACCTACGAGCAGCCGACGCTCTCCCGGCAGCAGATCGGTGACGGCGCCCGTTACCTGACGGAGAATCTCGAGGTGACGGTCGACTACTATCAGGGACGCCCCCTCAAGGTGACCCTGCCGAACGTCGTCGAACTGGCCATCGTCGAGACCGACCCGGGGATGAAGGGCGACACGGTCTCGGGCGGTTCCAAACCAGCCAAGGTCGAGTCGGGCGCCACCGTGCAGGTGCCGCTCTTCATCGATCAGGGTGAGCGGATCCGAGTGGACACGCGCACCGGCGAGTACCTGGGGCGGGCGTGATGGAAGTCAAGGAGATCAGGAAGCTACTGGACGCCCTCGCAAGCAGCGACGTCAATGAACTCACCCTCGAAACGGGCGAGTACAAGCTCACGGTGAAGCGAGGCAAGGAGGGCGCGCCGGTCGCGACTGCGAGTACAGCAGTCGCCCAGCCCGCCCCGGCCGCTCCCCAGCAAGCGGCACCCCAGCCGCAGGCGGCGGCAGAAGCCGCGCCGGCTCCCGCGCCCGAACCCAGCTCCAACTTCGTCGAGGTCACCGCTCCCATCGTCGGCACCTTCTACGCCGCGCCTTCGCCGGACGCCGACGCGTACGTCAAGGTCGGCGACCGCGTCGAGCGTGGCGCTGTCCTCTGCATCATCGAGGCGATGAAGCTGATGAACGAGATCGAGGCTGAGACGGCCGGCACCGTCAAAGAGATCCTGGTGCGCAACGAGGAGCCGGTCGAGTACGGCCAGGTCCTCTTCCGCATCGATCCGGCCTGACGCCGACCGACGTGTTCAAGAAAATCCTCATCGCCAACCGGGGTGAAATCGCCCTGCGCGTCCTTCGCGCGGCCCGTGAGCTGGGCATTCAGACGGTCGTGGCCTACTCGGAGGTCGACGAGGCCTCGCTGCCGGTTCTGCTGGCAGATGAGTCGATCTGCATCGGCCCCGGTCCGGCGCCCAAGTCGTACCTGAACGTTCGCAACCTGTTGTCGGCGGCCATCGTGACGGGCGCCGAAGCGGTCCACCCCGGCTACGGCTTCCTCGCCGAGAATGCCGAGTTCGCCCAGAAGTGCGAGGAGCACAACCTCGTCTTCATCGGCCCGCGACCCAAGAACATCAGTCTCATCGGCGACAAGGCCAGCGCCCGAGCATTGGCGAAGGAGGCTGGGGTTCCTCTCACGCCGGGATCCGAGCCGCTCGAAGACGTGGAGAGCGCCAAGGCGTTCGCCGAGCAGATCGGTTATCCGGTGATCCTGAAGGCTTCGGCCGGTGGCGGCGGCCGTGGGATGCGGGTCGTGCAATCGCCCGAGACACTTCAGCGCAGTTTCGTGAGCGCTCAGGAGGAGGCGCGCGCTGCTTTCGGCAACCCGGAGCTCTACATGGAGAAGTACCTCGAGGAGCCCCGCCATGTCGAGATCCAGGTGTTCGGTGACGGGGAAGGGAATGTCATCCACTTCTTCGACCGCGATTGCTCGATACAGCGTCGCTATCAGAAGATCCTGGAGGAGGCGCCTTCACTGCTCGATACCGACCTGCGGCTCGCCATCGCGGACTCGGCCGTGCGGCTCGCGAAGCATATCGGCTACCGGGGCGCCGGGACTTGTGAGTTCCTCGTAGACCGCGAGGGGAACTTCTACTTCTCGGAGATGAACACCCGCATCCAGGTCGAGCACCCGGTGACCGAGATGGTCACGCGCTTCGACCTCGTCCAGGAGCAGTTCCGCGTGGCAGCCGGGCAGGGGATGAGCTTCAAGCAGGAGGACGTACGGGTCGAGGGGCACGCGATCGAGGTGCGTATCAACGCCGAGGATCCAGACCATGATTTCCGGCCGGCAGCCGGAACGGTCACCGACGTGCACTGGCCGGGCGGGCCGGGGATCCGCGTCGACTCCCATGTCTACGCCGGGTACCGGATCCCCGCGAACTACGACAGCCTCATAGCCAAGATCATCGCCTGGGCGCCAAGCAGGCAAGAGGCGATCAGCAGGATGCAGCGGGCTCTGCGAGAAACGGTGATCGAAGGGATCAAGACGACCATCCCCTTCCACCTGAGGGTGCTCGACAACGCCTTCTACCGGCGCGGAGCCATCTACACGAACTTCATCCCCAGGAGGATGCTGAATGAGTGAGCCGAAGGACCTGGCGATCTCGCCCGACGTCCTCTACGGCATCGCCCAGCTGGCGCTCGAGGGCGTCGAGGGACTCACCCCTGCCTCGCCGCCACCCCGGGTCGGTGAGATCCTGAGCGGGCGCCGGGCGAAAGGGATTCGCGTCGAACGGCAGGGAGACAGCGTGCGGGTGAACCTCAACGTGAGCGTCACCTACGGCATGCCCATCCCCAAGGTCGCTGCCCAGGCGCAGGAGGCCGTTCGCGAGGCGGTCGCTTCGATGACCGGACTCGAAGTGGAGTCGGTGGACGTCTGCGTTGACGCGATCGACCTGCCGGCGGAGATCGCGAGTGGCTAGAAGGAGGGCGCGAGAGCTCGCCTTTCGCACACTCTTCCAGGCGGAGCGGGGGAGCACGCCTGTTCTAGACGTCTGGCGCCAGGTCCGCGAGGAGCTCGCCGAAGAGATCGAAGAGGAGGCGGACGATCCCTACGGCGACGCTCTGGACCGCGAGGGCATCGGCTTCGCAGAGCGGCTGGTCACCGCCTACGCCGAGCATGCCGCCGAGGTCGACGCTCGGCTCGAGGCGGCCGTGGAAGGCTGGACCTTCGGCCAGATGAACCAGACCGATCTCAACGTGCTGCGGCTCGCCACTACCGAGATGCTCTACGAGGAGGAGATCCCCGGCAAGGTGACGATCGAGATGGCAGTGCGTACGGCCAAGAAGTTCGGTGGTGAGGAGTCCGGCCGCTTCGTGAACGGGGTGCTGGCCCGGCTCTACCGAGACCTCGGCGCCGACAGGAAGGGCAGCTGAGAGTGCCGGCCCGAATCCTGGATGGCCGCGAGGCGTCGAAGGCGCTCACTGCCGAGGTTCGCAACCAGGTCGAGGGTCTCCCGTACACACCCCAGCTGGTGTTCGTCCGAGCAGGTGACGACCCGGCTAGCGCCTCCTACGTCCGCTCCAAAGCCCGTCTCGCCGAGCGGGCGGGGATACGCTCCGAGACGAAGGTGCTCGACGCCGGCGTGAGCCAGGAGCAACTCGCTGACCTCGTCGCCGAACTGAACGCCGACGACGAGGTTGATGGGATCCTCGTCCAGCTCCCCCTGTACGAGCACCTCGAGAGTCAGGGCATCCTCGAAGCGATAGCCCCTAGCAAGGATGTGGACGGTTTCCACCCGATCAACGTGGGGCGTCTGTGGAGCGGACAGCCGGGGCTCTTCCCTGCGACTCCGATGGGCCTCATCCGCATCCTCGACCATTACCGACTGCCGGTCGAGGGCCAGCGAGTAGTGATCGTGGGGCGTTCGAACCTGGTAGGCAAGCCGGCGGCAGCACTCTTCCTTAGGCGGAACGCCACGGTGACTGTCGCGCACTCGCGCACCAGAGAGCTTGCCGAGGTGACGCGCCGGGCCGATATCCTGGTCGCTGCCGCCGGCAAGCCAGGGATGATCACAGGGGAGATGGTGAAAGAGGGGGCGGTCGTCCTCGACGTCGGTCAGAGCCCGGTCGACGGGAAGCTCCTTGGTGACGTCCACCCTGCCGTCGCCGAGGTCGCCGGAGCCCTCACCCCCACCCCGGGCGGGACCGGGCCCATGACGGTGGCCATGGTCATCGCGAACACGCTGACGGCGGCGCGGGAACGGCGGGCGGTTCGTGCCTAGTCTGCTCGAGAACGTCCCGCTTCAGGCCGCGGTCCTCGCCACCGTCATGGCGCAGCTGCTGAAGGTGATCCTGGTGCTGATAACAGAACGCCGGCTGCACCTGGTGAGGTTGCTGGAAACGGGCGGCATGCCCTCTTCGCACTCCGCGGCTGTTGCCGCCCTTGCCACGAGCATGGGCATCCTCTACGGCTGGGGCAGCGCCTACTTCGCCGTCGCAGCCGTCTTCGGATCGATCGTCATGTATGACGCCACCGGCATACGGCGGGCCGCGGGGATGCAGGCCGAGCTGATCAACGACCTCGTGAACGAACTCGCCCACCTCTTCGACGAGGGCTTCCAGCCACAGGCACTCAAGACACTGTTGGGCCACACCTACCCCCAGGTTCTGGTGGGTGCGTTGCTGGGGATAACCAGCGGGGTCATCGTCTCCTTCTGACCGTCGGGCGGTTCCGCGCTCCTCGGGTTCTGCCCCGCGACCGCCAGCGTGCCAAGAAGAACGGCACTCGCTCCCGCTGCCTCGAGTACCTCCCGGCACTCGCCGAGCGTGGCGCCGGTTGTGAACACGTCGTCCACGAGCAAGACCGTGCCGCGGGCCGGGGCTAGCGGCCGGAAAACGCCACTGACGTTGCGGCGCCTTGACACGGCCGAGAGCCGTGCCTGCTGCGGAGTCGCGCGGACCCGGTCGAGCAGCGGTCTCCATGGCACGCCCAGGAGTTCGGCAAGGGTGCCGGCCAGCAGAGCCGCTTGATCGAAACCCCGCCTGCGCCTCCTGTTCGGGTGGAGCGGCACGTGGGTCAGCAGCCGGGGCCGCCATCCTCGGCGGGTGACGAGCGTGGCGAGCGCTGTCGCCAGCGGACGCACCAACCTGCGCGCCTGCCCGTACTTGTACGCCCTGACCGCCCGGGCGAGGAAGCCACGATAGTAGCCGAGCGCCGCGAGCCCGGGCAGTTCCAATCCGCTGGCCGCCAACTCACGGAGCCTCTCGAGGCAGCCGGCGCAACATCCATCGCGGCCGCTCCAGTCGCTGCGGCAGACGGGGCAGAGGAGGAGTCCGGCGGCAGCGAGTCGGTCGGGTAGCCGGGGGAGCATGCTCGAGGGTAGCGGGAGGAGGGGCGGTTCGGCGTCGGTACTGCGGCCATTACCTACCCCATTCCCTCCCTGGCGGAATGCCCAGTCCTTTTGGGCCCGGGCGGGTATACCCTCTCCGATCCCCTACGAAAACGTTTGAATGGAACGAGGGCCCTGCTGGACGCGATCCGCGTTCATGCCCGTCCTCTCCGATCGGCATCGACATCGAAGAAAAGTCCGATGGAGACGGAACAACTAATGCAAACGACTTCGTAGGGTCGCGGGAGGGGTGTGCAAGGGGGCAGGCTCGGCTCGCGAAGAGTGGCCATCAAGAGGTTCGCGGTGATCCCAGCCAACGCCCGGACGCACAGGGAAGCGACTGGGGCGGGCCCGAGAGCGGCCTCCTGGCCGCGCTCTCTCCACCTCAGATCAACTCGTGCGGCTCGCCAGCGAGTCGAGCAGCCCGACCAGTTCCCGTGCAGCACGTGGATCAGGAGCGCTGGCGAACGCCTCCTCCAGAAGCGACAGTCCGTACCGCGCCCGAGACTCGGCAACCCCCTGGGCATAGGCGAGCGAGCCCTCCCGCGAGATGAGTCGCAGCAGCGCCTCCACATCCTCCTGCGTGCGTCCATCACGAGCGGCAGCGAGACGCGAGATCGCCTCCTGCCTCGCTGCCGAGGAGGCGTGGGCGAAGAAGTGCGCCAAAATCAGCGTCCGCTTCCCTTCGAAGAGGTCGCCCGCGAACTCCTTGCCATGCGGCAGATCGGGACTGAGGTTGAGGACGTCATCGCGGATCTGGAACGCTACTCCCAGAGCTTCACCGGCGGCGCTGAGCTCGGGAGCCGGTTCGACCCCCAGCGAGAGGGCGCCCAGACGTAGCGGGCTCACCACCGTGTAGCAGGCCGTCTTGAGTCTCACCATCTCGAGATACTCGGCCTCGCTCACGTCGAAGCGGCCGGCCGCTACCCACGCCAGGTCGCAGTGCTGCCCTTCGGCGGTGCGGTGAACGAGCCAGAGGAACTCGTCGAGGACCTGCCGGGGCAATGTTTCGTCGTCCAACAGCAGCTGCCACATGTAGGCGTGGAGACCGTCGCCCACGTTGATCGCCAGGGGGACTCCGACCCTTCGGTGCAGCGTCGGCCGGCCACGACGCTCGTCGGAATCGTCCTCGATGTCGTCGTGCACGAGAACCCAGTTCTGGAAGAGCTCTATCGCCGCGGCCGCCGTCAGACCCGCCTGCCAGGGACCACCGTGCGCCTGGGTAGACAGGAGGGTGATCTTGGCGCGCAGCCGTTTGCCGCCCCGCTCCGGATAGTCGCGCAGCAGGTCGTAGTAGCGGGAGAGCTCAGCGACCGGGTGCTCTCGAGGCAGAACGGAGAGGAGGCGCTCGCTCAGCGCCTCCTCCACCATTCCGTCTTCGAGCAGGTCGAACTTCGGGCGCCCGGCCCCACTCACCTCAGAACACCAGCTCGGTGAGGATCCAGGTAGCCAGCAGGATGCCGGCGATGAAGACGAGCAGGTAGGGAAGAGAGACCTTGTAGGTCCCCATTATCAGCTTCCAGACCTCGCCGGGCGTCATACGTTCCCGTCTGCGCCCGGCAGGGCGCTTCTGACGGTCGCTGCCGTCGCTCCCGTCGCCCGACCTCTGCCCTCGATCGTCTTCCGCCATACGGCCTAGGGACGCCGGATGCAGGCCTTGTAGTGGTCCGGATTCGACCCCACCTGCTCGAGGGGCGGCACGACATGAGCGCAGTCCTCGATGGCGATCGGGCAGCGGGTGCGGAACACGCAGCCAGACGGCGGGTTGATGGGGGAGGGGATGTCGCCCTGGAGGATGATCCGCTCCCGCTTGATGGTGGGATCCGGGATCGGCACCGCCGAGAGGAGCGCTTCGGTGTACGGGTGAACCGGGTTGGCGTAGAGCTCCTTCGCCGGAGCGATCTCCATGATCCGACCCAGGTACATCACTACGACCTTGTCACTGATGTACTCGACGACGCCGAGGTCGTGCGCGATGAAGAGCAGGGTGAGACCCAGCTCCTCCTTGAGATCCTGGAGCAGGTTGACTACCTGCGCCTGGATCGAAACGTCGAGAGCCGAGACGGGCTCGTCGGCGACGATGAACTTGGGGTCGACAGCGAGAGCCCGGGCTATGCCGATGCGCTGCCGCTGGCCTCCGGAGAACTCGTGCGGGTAGCGGCGCATGTGGCCCGCCGAGAGGCCCACGCGCTCGAGCAGGTTCGCTACCTTCGCCTCCCGCTCCTTGCCGCGCGCCAGTCGGTGGATCTGCAGAGCCTCCCCGATGATGTCGCCCACCGTCATCCTCGGGTTGAGGCTGGCGAACGGATCCTGGAAGATTATCTGCATCTCCTTGCGGTACTCCCGCATCTGGCTCTTCGAGAGCTTGGCTACGTCGACTCCGTCGAAGAGGATCTCGCCGGCGGTCGGCTCGATCAACCGCAGGATGCTGCGGCCGGCGGTCGTCTTTCCGCTTCCGGATTCACCGACCAGGCCCACGACCTCGCCCCGCTTGATCGCGAACGAGACGTCCTCAACAGCCTTGACGTTGGCGACTACCCGAGAGAAGATGCCGCCCCGGATGGGGAAGTACTTCTTCAGGTTGCGAACTTCCAACAGGTTGTCGGTGCCGGTGACGTGTTCGCTCGAAGGTTGCACGGTCGCCGTGGTCATGCCACCACCTCTTCGGTCAGGTCGATCTCGTTCCAGCGCACGCAACGGACCATGTGACCGTTACCGGTGTCCTCGAGCGGCGGGATGGCCTCCTTGCACTTGTCGCGAACGAAGCGGCAACGCGGATGGAAGGCGCAGCCCTCGGGCAGGAAGAGAGGGTTGGGCACGTTCCCGGGGATCGCTTCGAGTCGCTCCTGGTGGATCGCTGCCTTGTCCACGCGGGGTATAGAGTTGAGCAGGCCGAGGGTATAGGGCATCTGCGGTCGGGCGAAGATGTCGTTCACACTTGCCTCCTCGACCGCACGACCGGCGTACATGACGACGACCCGGTCGGCCACCTCGGCCACCACTCCCAGGTCGTGGGTGATGAACAGGATCGACATGCCGATCTCGCGCTGCAGCTGCTTCATCAGGTCGAGGATCTGCGCCTGGATGGTGACGTCGAGCGCGGTGGTCGGTTCGTCGGCGATCAGCAGCTTGGGGCCGCAGGAGAGCGCCATAGCGATCATCACGCGCTGCCTCATGCCGCCCGACATCTGGTGGGGATAGTTCCTGACCCGCTTGCCGGGTTCGGGGATGCCGACGAGGTCGAGCATCTCCGCGGCCAACTTCATCGCCTGGCGTTTGGACTTGCCCTGGTGGAGCACGATCGCCTCGGCGATCTGGTCGCCCACGGTGTAAACCGGATTGAGGCTGGTCATCGGCTCCTGGAAGATCATGGAGATGTCGTTGCCTCGGATGCTGCGCATCTCCCTCTCGCTCTTCTTCACGAGGTCCTGGCCTTCGAAGAGGATCTGCCCATCGGCGATCCGTCCGGGAGGGGAGGGGATGAGGCGCATAACGCTGAGGCTCGTGACGCTCTTGCCCGAACCCGACTCGCCTACTACCGCCAGCGTTTCGCCCTTGTCGATGTGGAACGACACGCCGTCGACGGCCTTGACGGTTCCCTCGTCGGTGTCGAAGTACGTCTTCAGGTTGTCTACTTCAAGCAGCCGTTCGGCTTTGGACATCGATAGATACGCTCCTAACGCTCACATTGTAGCGGACGTCGTGGTCGGGGGTTCCGGCACCGTCCGCGCGGACGGCCTCACGATTACGGTGACCGGCGTGAAGTCGAACGATGCGACGCCGCATCAGCGCCGCTTCCTCGGATCGAGGGCGTCACGAAGGCCATCGCCGACGAGGTTCCAGGTAAGGACGGCCAGGAAGATCGGGATGCCGGGGATGAGAAGCCAGGGCACGAACTGGATCGAGATGCCGCGCGCGGTGGCGTCGCGGAGCATGAGCCCCCAGCTGGCCGAGTCGAGCTCGCTGGGGCCGAGCCCCAGGAAGGAGAGGCCCACCTCGGCGAGGATGAATCCCGGGATGGCCAGGGTGAGGCTCACGATCACGTAGGAAGCGGTAGCCGGCAGAAGATGGCGCCACAGGACCCTCGTTTCGCTCGCCCCCAGCGCCTTGGCGGCGGCGGCGTAATCCAGTTCGCGGATCGACAGCACCAACCCGCGGATGACCCTCGCGAGCCCGCCCCAGCCGACGAAGCCGAGCACTATGACGATCATCAGGAACGTCTGGGACGAGGTCATCTCGAGCCCGAACGCCTGTGCCAGCGGGTTCTGCGGGTTGCGGAGCAGCGACGCCAACACGATCAGCAGGAACAGGTCGGGGATCGCGGCGAACACCTCGACCAGCCGCATTATGAAGTCGTCCACCCAGCCGCCGTAGAAGCCCGCCAGGCCACCCATCAGGAGGCCTAGGAAGAGCGAGACCCAGACCGCAAGGAGGCCGATGGTCAGCGACACCTGGCCCCCGTAGAGGACCCTCGAGAAGACGTCCTTGCCGAGGCCGTTCGCCCCCCACAGGAAGATCCGCGCGGGATCGTCGACCCCGAACAGGTGCAGGTCGCTCTCCCAGATCCCGAGGATCGTGTAGGTGGCCTCGGGCCGGTGCACGAAGAACTTGATCGGGTAACGCTGCGACCTGTCCTCGACGTAGATCCGCTGGCGCGTTACCGGATGCCGTTCGGACTCCGTGTTGTAGATGTACGGCCTGGTGAGGCGTCCGGTGTCCGGATCGGTCCAGTAGATGTTGGTGGGCGGGTGGAACGAGGTGACCGGGAAGCGCCGGTACTCGTTCAGATCGTACGGAGCCAGGAACCCCGCGAAGATCGTCACGATGTACATGAAGATGAGGATGCCGCCGCCTATGAGAGCCGCCTTGTGTCTGCGGAACTGCTCCCAGACGATCCTCGCCTGGCTCTTGCTCTCACGCTTGAGGAGCGGTCCGGCGTCGACGGCGCCCACGTTCGAATCTCTTTGGATGTCGCTCATCGGATCACCTAGTTGTAGCGGATCCGCGGATCCACCACGGCCAGGAGCAGGTCGGAGAGCAGGTTGCCTACCATCAGCAGTAGGGAGGAAACCACCAGCAGCCCCAGCACCACGTAGATGTCCTGGCGCTGGATGGCGAACAGGAAGGTGGGCGTTATGCCGGGCCACGACATCACGACCTCGACCAGCCCGGCACCGCCGATGAGCGCCGGTAGGATCCCGCCGATGCCGGCGATGAACGGGATGATCGCCGGACGCAAGGCGTGCTTGTAGGTGACCGTTCTGTCACCGAGACCCTTGGCGCGCGCCGTGCGGATGAAGTCGCTCTCCAGATACTCGAGCATCTGCCCTCGTAGGACCCGTGTGAAACCGGCCATCCCGGCGGTCGCCACCACGAAGGCCGGGATCAGCATGTGCAGGAAGATGTCGTAGCGCTTCTCCCAGAAGCCCATCTGCAGCCAGCCGCTGCTGGTCATGCCGGCCACCGGAAGCAGAACTTCGTTGTAGCCGAATGCGTCGCGGGTGAAACCGCGCAGGACGAAGAGCATGAGGACGATGACCTGTGCGAAGAAGAAGTTCGGGATCGCCAGGCCGAAGTACGAGAAGGCGCTCACAACCTGGTCGCCCACCGAGTACTGGCGAACGGCCGAGTAGACACCGGCGGGAATCGCCACCAGCCAGAGCATCACGATCGACATCGCGACGAGTCCCATCGAGTTCTTGATGGGTCGGGAGATGACGTCGGTCACCTCCTGGTTGCTGGCGAACGAAACGCCCAGGTCCCCCTGGAAGATGCTTCCCATCCAGCGGATGTACTGGACCGTCCAGTGCTGGTCCAGTCCGTACTGAGCCCGCATACGGGCGAGCGTCTCGGGCCTGATGTTGGGCTGCAGGGCCAGTTGGGTGAAATAGTCACCCGGCACCAGCTGGCTGATAACGAACGCCAGCAGGGTGGCGCCGAGGAATGTGGGGATGAGGTGAACGAACCTCCGGACGATGAACGGGAACAACCGATAGCCTCCTGGGGGCCGACCTATAGAACCTGCACGGGCCAGATCCGCAAAAAAATAGATGGTGGGTGGCGTCGGGCCACCCACCATTCAAGCACTAGTTACTGGACTTTGTAAGTCAGAACCGCTTCACGCGAACCGACGAGATCGTTGATGAACTCGGCGGGGTGCTCACCGCGAACCGTGTTGAGCCAGCTGTAGTGGGCCGAGGGGCTCACCGTGAAGATCAGCGGCTGGATGCTCGCGAGGACGTTCTGGATCTCGTAGCCGATCTCGCGCGCGGCCTCGGTATCGAGGGTCTGGCGGCCCTCGAAGTAGAGGTTGGTCGCCAGCGTCTCCTGCGGGCTGAGGCACTCACCCGAGGGGTCCTGGTTCCATGCGTGCAGGTTGGTCCCGCAAGGGATCACGTTGACGCCGAACGGCCAGTCGCGGGAACCGCCGGTCAGGCCGATGAGGATCGCTTCGAACGGACGGTCTTCGCCGACCGAGAGGAGCTGCTCGACCAGGAGGTTGAAGTCGAGCGTCTGCGCCTCGACGTTCACGCCGATGTCGCGAGCGGCGTCGGCGAATAGCTGCATGATCTGCTCACGCTGATTGTTCCCGGCGTTGGTGATGATGCGGAAGCCCAGCTCCTGGCCCTCGGCGTTCACCAGCCAGCCGTCAGAGTTGCGGCGGCTGAAGCCCAGGCCGGCCAGCAGTTCGGCAGCGGCCTCAGGGTCGTACTCGAACTTGGGAACGTCGGGGTTCACCCAGTACTCGAGCACCTGATAGACGTTCGACCACATCGGCGAGGCGGCTCCACCGTATACGAGCTCGACGATCGCTTCACGCGGCACGAGGTGGCTCATCGCGCGGCGGAAGTCGGCGCTGCGGAAGAGTTCCTGCTTGAACGGGTTGCTGGCGTAGTTCCAGTTGAAGACGATGAACTGGCTCGAGGCGACAGGGCTCGCGTTCTCGATGACGGTCGCGTCGATGTCGCCGTTCTGGATGGCGACGTTTATCACGCCGATGTCGTCGAGGTTACGGGGGGCGAACAGGTCGATGTCGCCAGCCAGGTAGAGGTTGAGCGCGGCGTCCTGGTCCTGCACCAGCTCGAAAGAGTAGGTCTCGAGATAGGGGAGGGGGTTGCCGGCCTCGTCGACGTTCCACTCGCCGAAGTAGGGGTTGCGGGTGTAGATGAGACGCTCGTCCGGGAGGAACTCGGTGGGGACCCAGGGGCTGGTCCAGACGGTCTCCGAGACGTCGACGTCGAGGCCCCAGGCCTGCTTCAGCGCCTCGGCGCCGCCCTCGCGGTAGATCTCGCCGAGGATGTGGTCGGGAGCGGGGAAGTGGCTGCCGATCACCGGGAAGGCGGTGCGATCCGGCACCGGGAAGATGAAGCGCATGCTGCGCTCACCGGTGATCTCCATCTGGATCTGCTCTTCGCCGATGAACCAGCTGTCGTACGCGTTGGAGCCGACGTCGGGGTCGGTTTCTGCGAGGTAGCGGAAGTAGTAGTCCTGAACGGTAACCGGTGTGCCGTCCGACCACTTGATGCCCTCACGCAGGACGAGGTCGACGACAGTCCCGTCTTCCGAGACCTCGAAGCTCTCGGCGGCGTAGGGGATCCACTCGTCCGAGTCGGGCGGGAGCAGGAGCAGCGAGGCGCCCTGAAGCATGAGGAGGTCGCGCGAGGCGTGCGACTCGGCCGATACGAAGGGGTTGAAGGTGCGGGGGTTGCTTATGTCGTACGTGCGCAACGTGCCGCCCGAAACCGCTTCACCGGGCTCCGCGACCGTCCACTCACTGGGCCACACGAACGGCTCGGCCAGGGCCACCTGCGCTAGCGCGGCGATGGCCAGACTCAGTAGGACTCTCTTCATGCTACCTCCAAGATTGTCGTCGACGAGCAACGAGGCGGTCGCCTCGCTTGCCCACCGGAGAACTATACGACGTGAAAAAGAGTACCGTGGAACACCCTCCCGTGCAAGGTTTGTCCCTCCCGCGCATCTTCATTACTCCTCAACTTCGGGTCGGGTCCAGCGTCATTCCGAAGGTGAGTTCTTTCGCTCCCGGTTCCGTTCGGGCGGAGTTACATGTGGGCATGGAAGGCACCCGCCCCCAGACCGCCCAGCCGTCGACACGCGTGCGCCTGACCGGACGCCTAGACTCCCTCACCACCTGCAAGAGTTCGGGAGGCTACGCGCTCGTCGGCAAGTTCCGGCTCGACTCGCCCTACCATGGGCTGTCCAGCCTGCCCCTTAGGCTTCCGATGGGAAGTTCCCTGCTCTCGGGCGACAGCGCCGTGCTCGAAGGGATGCTCGTGGAGGAGCCCGAGAACATCCTCTTCGACTGCTGCACCTGAGGGACCGGGAGCGATCGGCCCCGTTCCCGCGAACGGGCCCAAGGAGATCCCGATATGAACGCTCCCGGCGACATTCGCCGGGAGCGTCGTTCACTGTTGTCGGCGTATTCCCCTAGCGGGGCACCTTCCCCTAGCGGGGCACCACCTGCAGCGCCAGGGCCAGCAGACCCCAGATGATCCCCAGGTAGATGGTGAGACGGTGAAGTCCGCCGGCGGTGCCGCCGCGGGTCCCGAAATCCTGCCCGCCGCCACCGCCGCCGAGCCCCTCACCGAGCCCGGACTGCTTCGGCTCCTGCATCAGGATGATGAAGGTCAGCAGGACCGACAGGATTATGAAGAGAGTGAGTATGAGCCAGAACATCGAGCCTCCAGGCGCAGCTTGCGCGCCAGCAACCGCACCGTCACGACGCGGAAAGCGCATCGCACGCTCGAGCGTGCGTGAGTACGCGGGTGGTGCCGGGAGCGGGACTCGAACCCGCACGCCTTGCGGCGGTAGATTTTGAGTCTACTGCGTCTACCGATTCCGCCATCCCGGCAGGCAAGGGGAGCAGGCAGAGCGCTTCCCGGGCCAAATGCACAGCATACTATCAGGGTCGTTTCGGGTCGGTCAATCGAGCCTGAGCGGTGGTAAGCTTACCCGTCGCGACCGCCCCCGGCGGTCCATTGTGGATGGACGAGGTTCGATGATCGGAGTGGTCCGCTTTCCAGGTTCGAACTGTGACGAGGACGCCTGCTGGGCGCTGTCGCAGCTGGGTGGCACAGTGAAACTGATCTGGCACAGGGAGACGCGGCTCGACGGTGTCGACGCGGTCGTGCTGCCGGGAGGTTTCTCGTACGGAGACTATCTGAGAAGCGGCGCCATGGCGGCGCAGAGTCCGGTCATGGAGGCGGTCCGGGAGTTCGCCGCGTTCGGCGGCCCGGTGCTGGGGATCTGCAACGGTTTCCAGGTACTCACCGAGAGCGGTTTGCTCCCCGGGGCGCTGGCCCGCAACGCCAGGCCCCACTTCCTCTGCCGGAGCGTTCACGTGCGCGTCGAGAGGACCGACCTCGAGTTCACCGCCGGCTACCGTGGGCGACAGGTGTTGCGGCTGCCGGTGGCGCACGCCGAGGGTAGCTACTTCGCCGACCCGGAGACGCTGAGAGCGCTCGAGGGACGGAACGGAGTGGTATTCCGCTACTGCGACGACCGTGGCGAGATCGAGGCCGAGGCTCCCAACGGCAGCGTCAACGCGATCGCTGGCATCGTGAACGAGCGGGGCAACGTCCTGGGGATGATGCCGCACCCTGAGCGTGCCGTCGAGGGGGAGCTGGGCGGCGACGATGGCGTCCCGCTGCTGGCCTCGCTGCTGAACGGGCTGCGAGCCGCGGCCGAGGCTGGCACCACGTCCGCGCGGACCGCCTCGGCATGAGCGACGTGGGGGTGCGCGAGTCGCTCCGTTCCCAAGCGGCGGTGTTCGGCCTGAGCGAGGCGGAGTTCGACCTCGTGGTCGAGTGCTTGGGGCGCGAACCCAATGCCCTGGAGGCGGCGATGTTCGGCGCGTTGTGGAGCGAGCATTGCGGCTACAAGAACTCCCGGCCGCTCCTGAAGCTCCTGCCCACGGCCGGTCCGCAGGTCCTACAGGGACCTGGGGAGAACGCCGGCGTCGTCGACATCGGTGATGGCTGGGCGCTCGCCTTCAAGATGGAGAGTCACAACCACCCCAGCGCTGTCGAGCCCGTGCAGGGAGCGGCGACAGGGGTTGGCGGCATTCTGCGCGACATCTTCGCCATGGGAGCTCGCCCGGTGGCTGTGCTCGACGCCCTGCGCTTCGGTCCGCTCGACGGCACGGAGGAGGGGGAACGCAATCGCTGGCTGCTGGCCGGCGTGGTGGAGGGGATCTCTCACTACGGCAACGCCATCGGCGTGCCCACCGTGGGCGGGGAGATCGCCTTCCATCCCAGCTACAGCCAGAACCCGCTGGTCAACGTCATGGCCGCCGGCTTGATGCGTCACGATGCGCTGCAGAGCGGCACGGTGGGGACACCCGGCAACCTGCTCGTCTACGTGGGCTCGCGGACCGGCCGCGACGGCCTGGGCGGCGCAGTGTTCGCCTCGGCCGACCTGCACGTGGCCAGCGAGGCCGACAGGCCGGCCGTCCAGGTGGGCGACCCGTTCATGGAGAAGCTACTGCTCGAGGCGACCCTCGAGGCGATCGAACGGAAGCTGGTGGTGGGCGTTCAGGACATGGGCGCCGCCGGCCTGGCGTCGAGCGTGGGCGAGATGGCGCACCGTGCCGGCCTGGGCGTCGACCTGTGGATCGACCGGGTGCCGCGCCGCGAGGAGGGGATGACCCCGCTGGAGGTGATGCTCTCAGAGAGTCAGGAGCGGATGGTCCTCACGGTCGAGCCGGAGCGGCTCGACGAGTTGCTGGAGTTGCTCCACCACTGGGAGCTCGACGCGGCGGTCATCGGCGAGGTCAGAGCAGGCGGCCGGCTCCGCATACTCGAGGAAGGCGAGGTCGCAGGCGACTTGCCGGTTGCAGCACTCAACGAAGCGCCCACCTACCGGCGCGAGGGTACCGAAGCGGTCGGTATCGCAGAGATGCGCCTGAGACCGGTCGACGTGCCCCTTCCCGGCGACCTGGCCTCCGTCTGGCTGAGCCTCCTTTCCTCACCTACGATCGCCTCCAAACGGCCCGTGTTCGAGCGTTACGACCACCAGGTGATGACCAATACGGTCGTGGTACCGGGGGCCGGCGACGCCGCCGTCCTGAGGATCAAGGGGAGTCGCCGGGGCATCGCACTGAGCGTCGACTGCAACGCCAGGTACGTTGGCCTCGATCCCTACGAGGGCGCTCGCCACGCTGTCGCCGAGGCTGCCCGGAACGTCGCTTGCGTGGGGGCGAGGCCACTCGCGATCACCAACAACCTCAACTTCGGCAACCCCACCCGGCCCGACGTCTACTACCAGCTGGAGCGCTCGATCCTCGGACTGCGCGACGCCTGCCTGGCACTCGACACGCCGGTGACGGGCGGCAACGTGAGCCTCTACAACCAGTACCGGGGCGAGAGCGGCTCCATGGTCTCGGTCCTTCCAACGCCTACGGTGGGCATGGTCGGGGTGCTGGAAGACGTCACCCGGCACGCCACCCTAGGCTTCGAGGAACCCGACGAGGCGATCCTCCTCGTGGGCGGGCTCACCGGCGAGCTGGGCGCGAGTGAATACCTGGCCCTGATCCACGGCCTGGAGGCCGGCAGCCCGCCCCGTCTCGATCTCGAACTCGAGCGGCTGGTCCAGCGGGGAGTGGTCGCCGCCATCTCTGCCGGACTCTGCACCACCGCGCACGACGTGGCCGAGGGGGGCCTGGCGGTAGCCTTGGCAGAGATGGCGATCGCTGGCGGTGTTGGCTTCGAAGTAGATCTCGATCCCCAAGGCCTGGTGCCGGAGGGGGAACCGCGAACCGACGAGCTGCTGTTCGGAGAGGCTCCCTCGCGGATCCTGCTGGCCGTGCCTCGCGACCGCGCCGATAGCGTCGTGGCTGCCCTCCTGCAAGAGGGAGCCCCGGTCAGGGAGATAGGCCGGACGGGCGGTGAGGTCGCTGCCATCAGAGTCGCCGGCGAGCGGCTCGAAGTGCCGGTAGCGCTCCTGAAGGAGGCGTTCGAACGGCCGCTCGAAGAGGCGCTCTCGTGAATCCTGAACCTGTGAACTGGGACCATCCGAGCCAGTGGGACAAGCCGGGCGAGGAGTGCGGCATATTCGCCGTCCACCTGCCGCACGGGGCAGACGTCGCCTCGCTTTGCCACCTGGGTCTGTTCGCCCTTCAGCACCGCGGCCAGGAGTCGTGCGGCATCAGCGTCGCCGGCGACGGAGAGCTGCGGATCGAGAAGGACATGGGGCTTGTCTCCGAGGTGTTCACCGAGGAGCGGCTGGACAAGCTGCGTTTCCAGGACGCGCGCAGCGGTCTGGGCCATACCCGTTACTCCACTACCGGATCGAGTCTCCGGTTCAACGCCCAGCCGCTCACGGTCCGCTCCAACAAGGGGATCATCGCGCTCGCTCACAACGGCAACTTCACCAACGCCAAGGCGATGCGGCGGCAGATGCTCGACGAGGGTGCGGTGTTCCAGACCACCAACGATTCCGAGGTGATGATCAACCTCATCGCCCGATACAGTCACCTCTCCCTCGAGGATGCCACCGCCCGGGTGATGACCGAACTCGAGGGCGGTTTCGCCGTCGCACTCATGGCCGGCGAGCGGGTGATCGGCCTGCGTGACGGCCACGGCGTGAGGCCACTGGTCATCGGCGAGCTCGATGGCGGTTACGTCTTCGCTTCCGAGAGCAGCGCCCTGCACGTCATAGGCGCTCGCTTCCTGCGCGACGTGCGCCCCGGCGAGCTGGTCGTGGCCGACGACGACGGTCTCCACTCGAGGCAGGTGCTGGAGCCCAGGAGCACACCTTGCGCCTTCGAATGGATCTACTTCGCGCGAGGTGACAGCGTACTGGAGGGCGAGGGCGTTCACTCGGCGAGGCTCCGGATGGGAGAGGCGCTCGCGCGCGAAGCGCCGGTCGACGCCGACCTGGTGGTGGGGGTTCCCGAGTCCGGGATAGCCGCTGCGATTGGTTTCGCCCGGCAGTCGGGGATCCCCTACGATGTGGGGCTGTACAAATCGCCCTACGCCGGTCGAACGTTCATCAACCCGAACCAGCGGCTGCGGGAGCTCAAGGTGAAGCTCAAGCTCGCTCCCACCGAAGCGGTGCGCGGCAAGCGGATCGTGCTGGTAGACGACTCGATCGTACGGGGCACGACCTCTGGGCGGATCGTGCAGATGCTGCGCGAAGCCGGTGCGAGCGAGGTCCACTTCCGGGTGTCGAGCCCGCCCATCCGCTTCCCCTGCTACTACGGCATCGACACCGCGGCACGCGCGGAGTTGGCGGCCGCGTCGATGGAGGTCGAAGGGATCCGCAGCAAGATCGGCGCCGATTCGCTCGCGTTCATCAGCGAGGAAGGCCTATCCAGAGCGATCGGACTTGGCCGCACCTGCCTCGCCTGCTTCAATGGCCACTATCCGGCTGGACACCCTGGCGAAGACGCCTCGAAAGAAGAGTTGGAAACCGAGCAGAAAGCCAGCTCCAGGTTGACCCCAGAACGGGTCTAGAGCCGCTGTTCCCGGCGCCGGACGAGCCGCACGAACTGCAGCAATCGGGGTATCCGGTGCCAGCGGCGCCTGTCGAGGCCCACCCGCCAGGCCCACTCCAGGTTGAACCGCCGGGTCCACTGCGGGGTGCGCCGGGCCTCACCGGCCAGTACGTCGAGGGTTCCGCCCACGCCCACCATCACCCTTGCCCCCAACTCCGAACGGTAACGGTCAAGGAACTGCTCCTGTCCCTCTCCCAGGCCGGCCAGAAGCAGGTGCGGTCGGGTTTCGCCGACCTGGGCGACCACTTCCTCCGGCTCCTCGAAGTAGCCGTTGCGGGCTCCCGCGACCTCCACTCCCCAACGTTGCCGGGCGTTCTCGGCCGCGCGCAGCGCCACTCCAGGCTTCGATCCCAGGAAGAAGACGCGGAGGCTCTCGCCACCCATCTCCATCGCCCTGCACACCAGGTCGATGCCGGGCACCCGGCCGGGAAGGGTCTGCCCCTGGCGCCTGGCCGCCCACAGCAGGCCGACGCCATCCGCGACAGTCAGGTCGGCGTTCTCCAGGGTCGCGCGCAGCGACCCGTCGGATGCGGCGCGCACGACGATCTCGGGGTTGAGGGTGACGATCAGCCTGGGCCGGTCCGTCTCCTGAGCGGCCTCGACGATCCATCGCGCCGCTTTCTCCAGGTCGAGCCTGGCGATCCGGTAGCCGAGGACCGGGACGGTGTCGGGGGCGCGGGGCACGGCCTCAACCAGCGAGCGGAAGCGCTTCGAAGTGGTAGAGCGGCTTGTACTTGCCCTCTTCGACACCGCTGAGCCTGGGCACGTGCCGCGACTGGGAGATCGCGCTGGCCACCGCCAGGTCCTCTCCCAACTCCATCCTCCGCAGATCGCGGCCCGCTGCGGAGTGCCAGAGCGCCTCGATCGGATCGGGGAAGGCGCGGAGCAGACCAACTGCCAGTCGCGCAGCTCCCTCCAGTTCGACGTCGCCCGCGAGTTGGCCCATCTCCCTCGCGAGGAAGCCGATCTCGCCCGCGAGGAAGCCGGCTGCCATCGCGTCGTCCAGATCCTCCTGCCCCTGATGTCCGCAGCAGACGAGGCTCACGCGCTCGGCGCCGGAGTCGAGCACCGCCTGCGCGACGGCGCGAGCGTTGTAGAGCGAGCCCAAGAGCACCAGCGATGCGCCGGTGACCTGTGGCAGTGCCCGGGGACCGTTGTCCGAGACGAGGACCGCCTGGCGGCCGCCGAAGTCGTACTTCTGCAGCAGAGAGGGCGAGCTGGCGTGATTGAACCCTTCGGGCGGCACCCCGCCGCGCTCGCCCACGAGCAGGCGCCCGCCCTCCGCTGCCTGCCTTGCACCGCGGATCGAACCGCAGACGACGAGCCGCTCGAGCCCCTTGTCGAAGAGGAGCGGCGCGACCGTGGACAGCTTCAGCACGTCGATGAGCACGACCGACTCGCCCGCATATCCGTCTCTGGGGAGCAGATCGATCCTAACGCGCATTCGCCTTGGTTCTCGCCCGGGCACCCGGCCAGGCGGCGGATGGTTCGTCCGAGCAGCGTGTCGTCAGGTGAAAAATCGGTTCCGACACGAACTCGATTCTATCACGGCACAGCTGCCAGACAGGCGACCGGGGGTTCTCGTGGCTCACGGTAAGCTGACCCGGTGCCCGCCCACTCGCGCCCTCTAAGTGAGCGATATCTTGCCGGTGAGCTCGCACCCTTCTTCCAACTACCGCCGGGCGACCTCGACGCTGCCGTCTCCCGCCGGCTCGACCGGCCGAGGCAGGAGGTTGCCGCCGCCCTGCGGGCGGAGGCCGAGAGGCTGCGGGCGCCGCGCCAGGTCGAGGAAGCTCTCGATCGTCTCGCTCATCCCCGGAGCCGGGTAGTCGTTACCGGTCAACAACCGGGGCTTCTCGTCGGTCCCGCCTACACGCTCTCCAAGGCGCTCAGCGCCATCGCCCTCGCCCGGGAGCTCGATAGCGACGAGGCTCCCGTCGTCCCGGTTTTCTGGAACGCCTCGCAGGATCACGACACCGGCGAGGTAGACCACGCCTACCTGCTCGACGGCCAGGAGCAGTTGCAGCGCCTGGCGTTGGATCTTCCCGCCGCCGTCCCGTTCGGGCGGATCCCGTTCGAAGCGGAGTGGACGCTCCGGATCTGCCGGGGGCTCAAGGCCGTCGCTGGTCGGCCGGAGCATCTCGAGGAGGCGCTGAAGCTGGTGACGGGCGCCGCGACATCTGCACAGAGCTACGCCGACTTCTGCTCCGCCCTGCTGTACGCACTGCTGGGAGAGCAGGGTCTGGTGATACTCGACCCCACCCGGCCCGGGGTTGCACCGTTCTTCTGCGGGGTGCTGGAGCGCGAGCTCCAATCGCCGCTCGCTTCGACGGTGGCAATAAACGAAGCGGGGGAGAGGCTTAGGGGAGTGGGACTCGAGCCCCAACTCGGACGCGGGCGGGAGGCCACCAACCTGTTCATCGAGGAGGAGACGGACGGCCTGCCGCGCCGGGAGCTGCTGAGGTTCGACGGCAAGGAGTTCCGTACTTCGCACCGCTCCTACGAGCGGAACGAGCTCGCGGCGATCATCCGCGAACAGCCTGGACGGGTCACTCCCGCGGCCGGGCTCCGGCCCGTCACGCAGGACGCGGTGCTGCCGACCGCCGCGTTCGTGGTTGGCCCCGGAGAACTGGCCTACCTGGCCCAACTGCGTGGCGTGTACGAGCTTCACGACGTGGAGATGCCGCTCGTCTGGCCCCGCGCCTCGGTCGTCGTCCTGGAGCCGCCCGTGAAACGGATCCTTGGCCGGTACGGTCTCGCTTACGACGAATATGCCACTGCCCCGGAAGAGGTGCTCCGCCGCGTGCTCCTCGAACTGACCGGTCACGCCGAGTCGTTCGAGGCTGCGCTCGAACGACTGGCCGCCGAGATAGAGTCACTCAACAGGCACGTGGCGGCGATCGACCCTACTCTCGAGGGAACCGTTGAACGGAGCCGTATGCGGTTGGAACGGACCATCGAACTGCTGCGCGAGAAGACCGCCGGCGCCCTGATGCGTCGTGACGGAACGACCCGCCGTCAGTTCTCGCGGCTGGAGGCGCACCTGTTCCCGGCTGGACGACCGCAGGAGCGAGTGCTCAGCCCGTTCTCTTTCTTCCTCAAGTTCGGATCGGGACCGATGATGGAGCTATACCGTACCGTTGGTGCATCCGGGGAGCACGAACTCGCACCCTGAGACGGCTTCCGCCGGCGCGGATCCAGTCCCGCTCACGCCCCCTCCGGCTCGGGCGCCTTCGGATCGAGCCCGGTCCGGTTCGCACGCCGTTCGGATCGCGCCGGGTCGGCGCACGCCCTGTCCGATTCACGCCATCTCCGGCACATCCCGCCCGAGCAGTCCAGGTCGGATTAGGGACGCCTAAACGGGCTGTACGATAGTTCGGATGGAGCGCGAAGACGCCCATGCTAATGTGATGCGATGAACGATCGCGTCGCGGAAGCCGGAAGTGCGGCTCTGACGCACGAAGAAGCGATCCAGGTGCTGAGCCTGAGCCCCGATGGCCTCAGGCGGCTGGCCGACCTGGACGAGGCGATCATGGAGTTGCGGGCAGCTCGCCGCTCGCTCCTGGCGAACAGGTTGGAGAGCTTGAAGGACGCCTTCGCGGCGGCCCGGAACGGACGCTCTGACGACGGAGGTGCTCCGAGCAGCAGCGAGGATCCGGCTCCCGGTTCGCCAGAAGCGCGGTCGAACCACGACCCGCTCCAGCCGCTACCCGATGCAACGGCGGGCAGTCGAGTACAAGAGGAAGAGCCGCTGTTCTCCGGCCACGCTGGCTGGCGCAGGGCCAGTGAGAACCCTGAAGGTGGTCCGGTTGCCCCGTTCGGAAAGCCTGCCGGAGCCAACGGCGCTTTCGAGCCGGTCGCTTCGAGCGGCGAGGCAGGGGCGAGCGCTTCTCTGCGAATCGATATCGATCTGCTGCGAAACGAGGTCGCCGAACTGCGCCGCGAACTCGCTTCGCTGAGGGTGCCGGGTCACGACCTGGAGCAGATCCAGAGGCGCCTCAGCTATCTCGAGGCGGAGATCGAGAGCAGACACCTCTAGTAAGGTAATCAGTTGGTCAGGTAATCAGGCGCTTCACTTCCTCGACAGAGAGTAGTTGGGCGCGTCGTTGGTGATGATCACGTCGTGCGGGTGGGACTCGAGCAGACTCGCCTGGGTGATGGTCACGAACTGGCCGCGCTCCTTGAGAGTGGCCACGTCGGCCGCTCCGCAGTAGCCCATCGCGCTCCTGAGCCCGCCCACCATCTGGTACAGGACATCGGCGGCAGGACCCTTATAGGCGACTATCCCTTCGATGCCTTCGGGGACCAGCTTCTTCGCCTCCTCCTGGAAGTAGCGGTCGGCGCTGCCGCCCGCCATGGCCCCCAGGCTGCCCATACCGCGGTACGTCTTGTAACGGCGTCCGTCGCGGAGGATCTCCTCGCCCGGCGATTCGCTGGTGCCGGCCAGCATGGAACCGATCATTATGCTGTCGGCGCCCGCGGCCAGCGCCTTGGGTAGGTCCCCGGTCTGCTTGATGCCGCCGTCGGCGACGATCGGAACGTCGGTCCCATCGAGCTCGGCGGCGATCTCGAGGATGGCGCTCAGCTGAGGTATGCCGACCCCCGTGACCACCCTGGTCGTGCAGATCGCTCCCGGCCCGATGCCGACCTTCACCGCGTCGGCTCCCCGTTCGACCATGGCGCGCGCGGCCTCGGCCGTTCCGATGTTGCCTGCCACCACGTCCACCGTGAAGCTCGCCTTGAGGTAGCCCAAGGCGTCGAGGATCCCCTGCGAGTGACCGTGAGCGCTGTCGAGCACCAAAGCGTCCACGCCCGCCTCGACCAGGGCGGCGGCCCGCGCCTCCAGATCGCCGCTGGCGCCCACAGCCGCAGCCACCCGCAAGCGGCCCAGCTCATCCTTGGCCGCGTCCGGGTAGGCCAGCTTCTTGGTGATGTCCTTGATCGTTATCAGCCCGCGCAGGTGGAACCCTTCGTCCACCACCAGCAGCTTCTCGATGCGATGGCGTCGCAGATGCTCCCTGGCCTCCTCGAGGGTGGTGCCCACCGGCACCGTGATGAGGCCTTCGTGCGTCATCAGCTCTTCCACCGGCCGGCCCGGGTCGTCCTCGAAACGCAGATCGCGATTGGTCAGGATGCCGGCCAGCCTGCCGTCGGCCTCGACGATCGGCACGCCGCTGATGCGGTAGTCCCGCATCAGTTTCTCTGCGTCCCCTACGGTCGCGTCCCTGGGCAGGGTTATCGGATCGACGATCATGCCCGACTCGGAGCGCTTGACCTTCCGCACCATCTCGGCCTGGTCGGCGATTGCCATCTTCTTGTGGATGACACCGATCCCGCCCGCTCTCGCCAGGGCTATCGCCATCCGCGTTTCGGTGACCGTGTCCATGGCCGACGAGACGATCGGGACGTTCAGCCCGACATTGCGGCTGAAGCGACTGCGTACGTCTACGTCCCTCGGCAAAACTTCGGAGTGAGCCGGCACGAGCAGGACGTCGTCGTAGGTGAGGGCCTGACCCCGGATCTTGTCGCTGCGGATGCCTTGCCGCCGTACCGTTTCGACGCTCATCTTCCACCTCTGGTCTCTGCTGTGTCGCGGTCGCGTGATCGGCTCGGCTGGCCGCCTCCCCTGCGGCCGCCGCAGCCGGCCCCGCCTCCGGCGCTCGCCTGAGCGGCCCGCCCTTGTGCCGACCGGGTCCGTCGTAGCGGGTCCCCGCGACGTCGCGATTATAGCCCGGGGTTTTCCGGCGCCTCGTCGGCGAGTTCGATCGGAGCGCGCCGCGAACGGAACTGAGCGCTAGCTGAAGAACAGGGACCGGCTCCTGATACCGGCCAGCCGGCGGCGTCGCCCAGGGAGAGCCGCACCCTCCAGGCACGACCTTCCATACCTCCTCCTATACTCCGGCATGATGATCAAACGATTGGACCATGTCAGCGTCGTCGTCGAGGACCTCGCAGCGGCGACCGCCTTCTTCGGCGCGCTCGGTATGACACGGGAGGGCGAGGCGTCCGTCGAGGGCCCCTGGGTTGACCGCGTCAACGGTATTGAGGGCGTCCGGGTCGACATCGTGATGATGCGGACGCCGGACGGCCACGGGCGGCTCGAGTTGACGAAGTTCCACGATCCTGAGCTGGTCGAGTTACGACCCGCGGTCGCGCCTCCGAACGCACTTGGCCTCCGCAGCGTCATGTTCGCCGTCGATAGCGTCGACGACGCCGTAGCTCGCCTACGCGCCCACGGCGGCGAACTCATCGGCGAGATAGCCCAGTACGAGGATGAGTACCGGCTCTGCTACATGCGCGGCCCGGCGGGGATCATCGTCTCGCTGGCCGAGGAACTCTCCTGAAGCGTCGGTCATCTGGGGGCGCGAATCTTCCTGGGCAGGGGAACTGGCCATAAGGACGTTACGGCATCGGTGGGACCGACGACGGCCCCAGGGCGGGAGGGATCACTTCCTCTCGCCGCCTACCAACCCCAGCAGTCGGTCCAGCCACTCCTCGGGGAGTCTCATAGCCCGGCCCCGGCGATCGGTTGGCACGTGCACCGTCGACCCGGTCGCCAACAGCGCCGAGTCCTCCGTTCTCGTCAGGCGGTAGCTGAAGCGGAAGCGTCTGCTGCGGGCCTCGACGAGGGTGGTCTCCACCTCGATCTCGTCGTCGAAGCGGGCGGCCGTGCGGTAGCCGACCTCCACCCCGCTCACGGCGAGGGACACCCCCTCGTCCTCGAGCTGCCGGTAGGAGAGGCCGCGTTCGCGTAGCCACTCCACCCGGCCGGCTTCCAGCCATACGACGTAGGCGCTGTGGTGGGCGATACCCATCTGGTCTGTTTCTGCGAAGCGAACGCGGAGTCTCACGCGGACGAGCATAACTCCCAGGCGGACGAGCATGGACTCCGAAGTCAGGAGGGAGCCGGCCTTTCGAATCGAAGGCGACGCGCCGACAAGGACGACATCTCGAGTGCCGGTCGGAGGCTCACCTTCGCATCCACTGTCGGGCCGACAGATGACCTACGAAAGAACAACGACGCTCGTCCAGGACGTTGTTCGCCAGGAGTTGACAGGGGCCGGAGCTGGCCATACCATGCGATCTTGCGCACGGCCCTCGTTCGGCAGAGCGGGACCCGGCAGCTTAGTAATCGAAAGGGCCGAGGGCCCGGAAGCGGAAGGAACCAGAGTGCCACGACCAGTAGATACACCGTATGGAAGCGTAGACGTAGATCCGGCTGCCCTCGAACTGGGCGAACTGGTGGTGACCGACGAAGGAGTGGAGCTCGAGGTAGTGGGTCTCCATCCCCTCCGCTTCGAGCCCGCTCCCGAGGAGGAAGAGGACTGGGGCGAGTGATGCCGGTAGCCGAAGGTCCTCGTATCGGCGTCGTCTACGACCGGTTGCGCCCCGAGGAGCGGATGCTCTTCGATGCCTTCGACAGGCGGGGCGTACCGTTCGAGAAGCTCTACGCCCCCGAGCTGTCCGTGGACTTCGGTCGCCTCGACCGGCTCGGCGGTTTCGACGTGCTCATCGAGCGATCGGTGTCGCAGACGCGTGGCCTCGCATTGGCGCGGCTCTTCGAAGCCACCGGTGCGACCGTCATCAACCCGCCGGCCGTCATCGAGCGATGCGGCGACAAGCTGGCCACCAACGCAGCACTGGCCGCTCAGCGAGTGCCGGTGCCTCGCTCGGGAGTGGCTTTCAGCCGTGAGGGTGTGCTCGAGTTGTGCGAGAGCTTCGGTTACCCGGTGGTGATGAAGCCGACGGTGGGCTCGTGGGGTCGGTTGGTGAGCAGGCTTTCGGACCGAGACGCCGTGGAGGCCGTGCTCGAGCACAAGGAGGTGCTGGGCGGGCCCAACCACAAGGTTCACTACGTCCAGGAGTACGTGAGCAAGCCGGGGCGCGACATCCGGGCGTTCGTGGTGGGGGAGAGGGTCATCGCGGCCATCTACCGTAACTCCGAGCACTGGATCACCAACACCGCCCGCGGTGCCGTAGCGACCAACTGTCCGCTCCACCGGGAGCTGGAGGAGATAAGCCTCGCCGCCGCGCGAGCCGTCGGCGGCGGCGTGCTGGCCGTCGACCTGGTCGAGTCGAGCCGCGGCCTTCTGGTGGTCGAGGTGAACCACACGATGGAGTTCCGCAATTCGGTTGCCACCACGGGAGTGGACATCCCCGGAGTGATCGTCGATTACGCCGTCGCACGCAGCGGCGTGAGCGTCTGAAGCAGAGAATTGACCGAGAAGATCAGAGTCGCCATAGTAGGCGCCTCCGGCTACGCCGGCGGCGAGTTCCTGCGTCTCGCGCTGGGCCACCCTCAATTGGAGGTGGTGCAGGCGACGAGCGAGCGGAACGCGGGGCTCCCTGTTCCGCTGGTACACCCGAACCTGCGCGGGTTCACCTCGCTGCGCTTCAGCTCGGTCAACGATCTGGAGGAGGCGGACCTGCTGGTGCTGGGGTTGCCGCATGGTGAAACGGCGGCCCGCTTCGACGAGTTCGCTGCCCTCGCCCCCCGCATCATCGACCTCTCGGCCGAGTTCCGGCTACGCGACCCGGGCGCCTATCTGAAGCATTACGGCAAGGAGCACCCGCGGCCCGAGTTGCTGGAGGAGTTCGTGTACGGCAACCCCGAGCTGCACCGGGAGGAGCTGAAGGGGGCCAGCCGCATAGCCGGGGCCGGCTGCCTGGCCACCGCTACCATCCTGGCGCTGCGGCCGCTCCTGAGAGCCGGTTTGGCGGCCAGGAGCGACATCATCGCCGAAGGGAAGGTTGGTTCCTCCGCAGCCGGCAACCGCGCCGGCGCGTCATCGCACCACCCGGAACGGATGGGGGTGGTACGCACCTATTCGGCTACCGGCCACCGTCATCAGGCGGAGATTGCCCAGGAGCTGGGCGGAGGAGCCGAGGTCCACCTGACCGCCACCGCCGTCGAACGGATCCGCGGCATTCTCGTCACCGCCCACGTCTTCCTGCCCGACGGCACCAGCGACCGGGATGTGCTCGGCGCCTTCCGCGATGCGTACGACGAGGAGCCGTTCGTGCGCCTGGTGCTTGCGCGGAAGGGGATCCACCGGGTACCGGACCCCAAGATCCTCGACGGGACGAACTTCTGCGACATCGGTTTCGAGCTCGACAACGAGAGCGGCCGGGTGGTGGTGATGAGCGCCCTCGACAATCTGGTCAAGGGCACGGCCGGTCACGCCCTGCAGTCGCTCAACATCGCGATGGGCTGGGACGAGCGCATGGGGCTCGGCTTCACCGGCCTGCACCCCTGAGGCAACCGTGGTCGCGCCGGGAGGCAAGCTAGAATGCCCCATGTCTCGACTGCCTCGACTTCTCTTCGGAAGGGGCGTATTCGCTCCGGTCCACCACATCCTCGAGGAGTTACCGTTCGAAAAGGTCGGCGATCGGCCTTCGGGGATGCCGCACAGCATCTTCGAGGAGTTGTGGCACCTCGACTACTGGCAGAGGTACCTGCTGGCCCGGGCTCGAGGCGAAAGGCCCAGCGACGGTGAGGAGTGGCCGCCGTCGGCTCAACCGGCAGACACCGACGCCTGGAGCGAGTTGTTGGAGAGGATCCGCCTGGGCCTCGACGAGGCCGCCGGGATGGCCGCCGACGCCGAGGTCATGGACCGGGAAGTGAGCGACGGGGGAACCGTCCGGGGAGCGATGGAGGATCTGGTGGCGCACAACAGCTACCACTGGGCCAGAGTGGTCGCGCTCCGCCAGCTGATGGGCCTCTGGCCACCGCACGGGATCGGCTGAGGTGCAGCCGCTCGAGTGGAGCCGGGCCCAGGCCCGGCGCTTTCTTGCCACCTACCACTTCACCCGTGGGAGCCTCGGGGAGGTGCTCGCGAGGCTCGGCAGCATCCAGTTCGACCCCCTCAGACCGCTGGGCTGCAACCACGACCTGGTGCTACAGGCGCGCGTGCCGGGCTACCGGGTGGACGACTGGCAGCAGGCCGCCTACGGGGAACGGCTCCTCTACGACGCGTGGGACAAGCAGGCCTGCCTCGTTCCGCCCGGCGACTGGCCTTACCGGACCATCTACCGCGACTACTTCGAGCGTGCCTGGCAGAAGCGGATCCTGGGCCCCTACGCCAGCGAGGTGGAGCGAACTCTCGAAGAGCTCTCCCGGCGCGGGCCCCTCTCCTCGCTCGACTTCGAGGACCAGACGCGAGTGGACGAGTGGGCCGGCTCCTGGTACGGGCCCAAGCTGGTCAAGCAGATACTGAGAGCCCTCTGGGATTCTGGCCACGTGGTCACCCACCACCGGGTGAACGGCCGCCACGTCTACGCGCTGCCAACCCAGGTGATCCCCGAGGAGCACCTGTGCGCCCGCCCCGCGACCCGTCGCGAGAGTCTCCGCTTCGTGATCACCAGGCGTCACCAGACGGCCGGGCTGCTACGCGACTTCGCCGACGGGGGGCTGTGGGGCGACCAGGTGAGGACTCCGGAGCGCAGGGAGACGATCGCGGAGCTCGTTGCCGAAGGCGTTCTCACGACCGTGGACGTCGAGGGCGACCGTTACCACCTGCGGTCCGAGGATCTGCGCTGGCTCGACCTCGAGCCGCCCGAGCCGCGGATGGTCTTCGTGGCTCCACTCGACAGCATCATGTGGGACCGGACCGCGGTATCGCGACTCTTCGGCTTCGACTACGTGTGGGAGGTGTACAAGCCCGAGAGCGAGAGGCGCTGGGGTTACTACGTGCTTCCCGTCTTCTACCGAGACAGGTTCGTGGCGCGGATGGAGGCGAAGGTCGAGGGCGGCAGCCTGCGGATCGAACGGTGGTGGTGGGAGGAAGGGGTCGAGGTGAGCGGGCAGCTGCTGGAGGCGTTCGCGGTCGCCGCGCGGGAGTTCAGCGGCTACCTTGGCGCGGGCGAGGTGAAGCTGGGCAGGCGCATGGCGATCGCCACCAGGAAAGGCCTCGCCGAGGCGCTGCTAGGCAGGGTGGATCCGTGATCGTGGTCAAGGTGGGCGGCAGTGCCGGCATCGACTACGAGCCGCTGTGCCGCGACGTGGCGGCCCGGGTAGGCGCGGGCGAGCGCCTGGTCCTCGTCCATGGAGGCAGCGCCGAGACCAACCGGGTCGCCGAGGCGCTCGGGCACCCGCCGCGCTTCGTAACCAGCCCCAGCGGGTATACCAGCCGCTTCACCGATCGGGAGACGCTGGAGATATTCGAGATGGTCTACTGCGGCAAGGTGAACAAGGCGCTTGTGGAGCGTCTTCAGGCGCTGGGCGTGAACGCTGTGGGGCTCTCCGGCATCGATGGGCGGGTCTTCGAGGGACGCCGCAAGGAGACGGTCCGGAGCATCGAGGAGGGTAAGACGAAGCTCCTGCGGGGCGACCACACCGGGACGGTGGAGAGGGTCAACGTCGGGCTCATCGAGCTGCTCCTCGATGCCGGCTACCTGCCCGTGCTCACTCCGCCCGGCATCTCGTTCGACGGCGTCGCCGTGAACGTCGACGGCGACCGGGCGGCTGCCGCGCTGGCGGGGGCCCTGGAGGCCGACGTGCTGCTGCTCCTCTCCAACGTCCCAGGGCTCCTCCGTGACTTCCCGGACGAGTCCACCCTCATCCGCGAGGTGCCGGCAGGGCGGGTGGAGGAGTACCTCGACTTCGCGCGGGACCGCATGAAGAAGAAGGTGTTGGGGGCCGCGGAGGCTGTGCGTGCTGGCGTCTCGCGCGTCATCTTCGCCGACGCGCGCGTGCAGGAGCCGATCACGCGGGCGCTCGCCGGGGAGGGCACGGTGGTCGCATGAGGCGAGCAGGATGGCGCGAGGGCCCAAGAGTGCCGCTCGCAGTAGCTGATCAGGAACGGGAAAGAGAAGGAGAAGTGATGCCCCAGACAGGAACGAAGACAGAGGCGATACTCGAGATCGACAGGCTGCACGGGTCGGGCCTCTGGCAACCCGAGCTGGCCCTGGTGCGGGGCGAGGGCGTGCGCGTCTGGGACGCCGAGGGCAAGGAGTACCTCGACTGTCTCGCCGGCATCGCGGTAGCAAGCGTTGGCCACGCCAATCCCCGCCTCGTCAGGGCCCTCTCGGAGCAGGCCGGCAAGCTCATAGCCTTCGCCCAGAATATCGGCAACGACACCCGGAGCGCCTTCCTCGAGAAGCTCTTCCGGTTCGTGCCAAAGCCGTACTCCCGTGCCTTCATGGCCAACTCCGGTTCCGAGGTGAACGAGGCCGCCATCAAGTGGGCCAGGGTCGCGACAGGCAGGAGTCGCTTCGTCGCCGCCAAGCGGGGCTTCTCGGGACGCACCCTGGGGGTCCTGGGCCTCACCTGGGAACCGAAGTACCGGGAACCGTTCGGCCCGCTGCCGCTCCCCGTCGACCACGTGCCCTACAACAACATCGAGGCGCTGGACCAGGCGATCGGTGACGACACCGCGGCGGTGTTCATCGAACCCGTTCAGGGCGAAGGCGGGATCCACCCGGCCAGCGGCGAGTATCTCGAAGCCGCCCGCCGCTTGAGCCGCGAGCGCGGGGCGCTGCTCGTCTTCGACGAGATCCAGAGCGGGGTGGGGCGGAGCGGCAAGTTCCTCGCCAGCGAACTGTACGGGGTCGAGGGCGACATGGCGACCCTCGCCAAGGGACTGGGCGGCGGCGTGCCTATCGGCGCCCTGCTCATGACCGAGGAGGTGGCGGGGAAGATGCCCGCCGGCGGACACGGCACCACCTTCGGAGGCAACCCGTTGGCGTCGGCAGCCGGCCTTGCCGTTCTCGAGGAGATCGAAACGCGCGGTCTGCTCGAGCAGGTGAGTCGAACGGGGGAGTACTTCCGGCAGAGGCTCGAAGCGATCGGTTCACCCAAGGTGCGCGAGGTCCGCGGCCTCGGCCTGCTCATCGGCATGGAACTGAAGGAGAAGGCAGCCCCCTACGTCTCGAAGCTCAGGGAGGCCGGCGTCCTCACGATCAACGCCGGGTCGACAGTCATCCGCTTCGTTCCGCCCCTCATCATCGAGGAGCCCGAGGTAGACGAGGTCGTCGAGCGAGTGGCGCAGGTACTCTCGGAGGGGTGAGGTAGCAACCGAAGCGATCGATCCCCTGGCTCTGCTGCGCGCGGCGCTGGAGATACCCAGCCCGTCGGGCAGGGAGGGCGAGGTTGCCCGGTACCTGGTCTCGCGGATGGCCGAGTTCGCCGACGAGTCGTTCGTGGACGGTGCGGGAAACGCGGTCTGTCGGCTGGGCCGCGGGCCCCTGAAGGTGACCTTCCTGGGTCACATCGATACCGTTCCGGGCGAGATACCGGTGAGGGAGGAAGCGGGACGACTCTACGGGCGGGGCGCCGTCGACGCCAAGGGGCCTTTCTGCACCGCCGTCGCGGCCGCATCACGGCTAGGCGACGAAGTTCTCGCGGCGCTCACGCTCACCCTCATCGGCGCCACCGAGGAGGAGGCGCCCACCTCGAAGGGAGCGCGGCACGCCCTGGCGGCCTACCCCGCGCCAAACCTGCTCATCATCGGAGAGCCGAGCGGTTGGGACGCGGTAACGGTCGGGTACAAGGGCAGACTCGTGGTCGAGGCGCTCGTGCGGAAGGGGAACCACCACTCGGCCGGCAGCGAGAGGACCGCCGGCGAGGAGGCGGTGGCGATCTGGAACCGGCTCGAGGCCTGGGCGGCGCATCGGAACCGGGAGCGCGACGGGATCTTCGATCAGGTGCAGGCGACCCTGCAATCGATCGCCACCGAGGCCGACGGTTTGGAGCAACGCTGCGCGATGACGGTGGGTTTCCGGCTTCCGCCTTGGCTCCCCCCGGCCGCCGCGCGAGGCGAACTCGCGAAACAGCTGAACGGCGTCGAGCACTCCTTCGCGGGCGCCGAGGAGCCGTTCCGGGGACCCCGCGACACCCCGCTCACCCGCGTGTTCCGCGTCGCCATCAGGGAGTCGGGCGGCTCGCCGCGGCTCAAGGTGAAGACCGGCACCTCCGACATGAACGTGGTGGCGCCGGTCTGGCAGGTGCCTGTCCTGGCCTACGGACCGGGGGACAGCGCGCTCGACCACACCCCGGACGAGCACGTCGAGACAGCCGAACTGACGAGAGCGGTCGACGTCCTCAGCCGCGTTTTCGAGTCGCTGGCGATCCGCGCCTCAGTAGACGTTCAGAGGCCCGACAACTCGTAATTCTTCTGGATGTACGACTCCCACTCGGCGGGCACGTCCTCCTCGGGGAAGATCGCGCTCACCGGACATGCCGGCACGCAGGCGCCACAGTCGATGCACTCCTCCGGGTGGATGTAGAGCTGGTCGTCGGCTTCGTAGATGCACTCCACGGGGCACACGTCGACGCAGGACCGATCCTTGGTGCCGATGCATGGCTCCGCGATTATGTGGGGCATTCTTCCTCCTTCGCGCTGTTCGGGCCGAGCGCGATATGTGGGGTCGGGCTAGCAGCCGGGCCGGCCGACCGAGCGGAAAATCCGACAGCCGTTGGGTCCCGCTTGCATGAGAATGGTATCACGTGCGGCCCAGGGAAAATCGCCCTCGGCACTGGCAGGGTGAGAGACGATGCTCAAGCTGGAACATGTCGCGCTGGAGCTCTTCGAATTCAAGGTCGAGGAGGTGCGCGCTCGCCGCAGAGTACGCGGCGGACTGTCGGGTGTTTGGGAGCTGTACCATCATCTCCAGCGCCACCTGGCCCTGCTCGATCCCGAGGAGCGACGCCGACTCGAGCTCGCCGAACGTACCCTCAGGCGCGTCAGTGAAACCGGCCAGCGGCAGACGGCCGAGGTCGCCGATTTCTCCGAACTCACCCTCGCGGGCGACGGCGAAACGGAAGAAGCGCTCGACCCGGAAGTAGTCACCACCACCGCGATAGCAGCACCAGGCACGCCCGAAGCGGCCGAGCAGGCAGCCCTGCAGCGACTCGCCGGCAAGGTATGGCGCTACGACCTCAACCGCTTCATCAGGCGGCTGGCAAGCGGCCTGCGGGCCGAGCGCGACCGCAACACCGCCCGGCTGCTCTACGCCGCCCACCGCAACCTCCATGCCTACGCGAGTTCGGAAGCGTGTCGCGGCGACGCGCATCTGCAGCGGTTCGAGGTGAGCGAGGCCATCCCCAGCCACGATGATCCCTTCTTCTCCTCCACCGACGTCGACAGCTTGGGTGAACTGGTCCGCGAAACGATCGATTGCGCCCTGCGGCTCGCCGATCCACATGGACCGTTCCGGCAGCTGGGGGTTCGCCCGGGGGATGAACTCGAGACGCTCCACAACCTGGTACGCAAGGTTGCCGCCGACCCGTACGCGGGCCGCAGCGGCCTCCTGGAGCAGAAGGGACCCTCGGCACAGCAGCTGCGGGTGGCCATCCAGGAGCTGGGCAAGGAGCAGATGCGCGACGAGGAACGGCTCGCCCAGCGCCGGCAGCTCGAGGAGCGGCTGCAGCGGGTGCTCGCCTTCGAGCGGCACCAACGGCAGGTCTTCCACCAGGACGTGGACCGCTTCACCTCTCTCGCCGACGCCTTCTTCGAGCGCCTCTCCCGCTACCTGCCACGCTCGGTAGGTGGCGAAGCCGGCGCGCCTCGACTACCGGGCGGGGTCCTGTTCGCCATCAATCCCGCGCTCAGGGTCGAGAACGTAGAGCCTCACGTGTCGTCGGCGACGATCCGCTTGAAGGGTCCCACCCGCTTGAAGGTGGGGGGCCTCGAGGTCTCGGTATCGGGCAACGGCAGCGGCCAGAAGCTCTACGTTCGGGGCGAGGAGCACCCCCTGGCCGACGAGCTGGCGATATCGTGCGAACGCAAGTGGCTCCACGCCTTCCGCGAGGGCGACTACCTGCACTTCAAGGTCGAGGACGAAGGCCGCTCGATCGCGGCGCGGGTCGCCGAGGCGGCGATAGTGCTACAGGTCCTCTCCTCGCCGCACCCGGACGACCTGATCGGGGTGATGAGGGCGCTGGCCAACAGGACCGTCGGTGAGACGAGCGAGCTGGTGCGGGGGACTGTCGATGCCCTCGCCAGTCTCACCGCCAAGGCCCCGGACCGTGCCGCGGCGATCAAAGGCTTCCTCCAGGGAGCAGCGCGCGCCGCCAGAGTACTTCTCAGTGACGAGGCTATCGACGAGCTGGCCACCGGACTGCACCGGGCGATGAAGGTGGATCCGAGCGAGCTCAACGAACTGCTCGACGAGATCGACCTGGGCGAGATGTCGGTCCACACGCTCACCGGCCAACCCCTCGCCATCGAGGTGGCGAGTTTCAGCCTGACGGTTCGCCAGTACCGGAGCAGCGGCGTCGGCATCAACGAGAGCCTGGTGGTGATGCTGCCGGGCCAGACGCTGGGGACTTTCGATGAGTACCTGATCGAACCGCTGGGCGACGGGCTCCTGGTGTGCGTAAAGGGAGAGCAGGAGCTGGTGGTCGGTTACGCTCCGGCGGTCAAGTCCGTCGGCTCGAGCTGATCATTCACCGCTGCCGCCTGGCTGTGCCGGCGCTCCGTCCGTCCCCTCCGGCTCCTGATCCGCCGTACCACCGGGATCTTGTGCCGGCGCTCCTTCCGTCTGGTCCGGCTCCTCATCCGCTGCACCACCGGGAACTTCGGCCGGCGCCGGGTCACGATCTTCCTCGGCCCCCGCTCCCTCCGGCTCCTCAGCGACCGGTCGGGGCTCGGTGAACGTGTAGTTCTCACGCAGCAGGGCGACGTCGTCGGCATCCACCTCGCCGTCGCCATCCAAGTCCGCGGCCAGGTTCACTCCCTCCTGTCCGTACGCCCGGCCCAGCGCGGCGAGATCCCGGATGTCGACGTCGCCGTCGCCATCGAGGTCCCCTCCGGCGCTCGCCAGAGCCCTGGCGAGCGCCTCGAGGTCGGCTTCGGTGGGTGCGGCGGGGGAGTCCGACGAGAGGGCCGGGTCCATCACGCCCGAATCGGCGGCCGGCACTCCGATCAGCAGACCCAGTTCGTGCAGCAGCGCCTGAGGGAACTCCTCGATCGTCGCGGGGTTCAGCCAGACCTCGAAGCCCTCCTCCCCCTCACGAACGAGTGTGGCGCTCACCAGGTCCGGTCCCATCAGTTCCGGCTCCGCGAAGCTGAAGACGGTAGCTGCGCCGGGCTCCTCCTCGAGTTCCGCCCCCTCCGCGGCCTCGTTCCAGGCGGCGGCAGCCTCGGCCAGACGAGCGCTCAGATCGATCGGCCCGCCGCTCCCCTCGACCCTGTAAGACTGAGCGGACGCGCACGCTCCCAGGCCCAGGATCAGTGCGAGCAGGTGCCGCTTCACGGCCGGTCCTCCAGCTCGGCTTCGATGGCGCCCAGGATCAGGTCGATCTCTACCCGGGGGCCGTCCGCGACGAGCCGGCCATCTTCGTCCACGCTCAGCCTGCGCCCTCGCGCGTCGCGCAGCTCGCCGTCGTCAACCCGCCACAGCCCCTGATCGAAGCCGACGATGGGGGAGATGTACGGCTCGTCGTAGGCGAGTACGAGGACTTCTTCGCCCACCTCGAAGGCGGGCATCAGGCTCACCCTAAGCGCTTCGCCGGCCAGCTCGCCGCCCAGGAAGGCGAGCTCCCGCCTGGCCGCTTCCCCCTCTGCTGCCAGCTGCCGTTCGACGGCGAACTCGACGATCGTCCACGGCTCACCTAGCCGCTCCTCGACGGTCACCGAGGCGACCGTGCCGAAGAAAGCCACCTCGGCACGCTCGAGGATCTCCGCGAGCGAAAGCTCCCGGTAGGTGGTAGCCAGCGCCGTCCCGGCCGCGAGCAGCGTCAGCAGCAGCGTCACCAGCAGCCGACGACCAGGCGTCATCGGTCACCCTCCCGGCTCTCGCCGGGCACGCCCTCGGCGTTATCCGCCGACTCCTGCTCCTGCTCGTCGGCGCTCACGGGTTCTGCCATCTCATCCCCCTGACCTTCTGCGCCCCCCTGGTAGTGGCTGGCGCCGGAATCGTCGAAGAAGAGTGCCTCGACGGAGGGATGCAGTACGGCGGCACCTTTCGGTACGAGGGTGAACTGCACGAGGGTCAGTTCGTCGTTCCACGGATCGCCCAGCGCCGCCATCTCGATGTGGAGCCGCCCGGGCTCCGCCTGCCAGACCAGGGCCGCGCCGGCGGCGACCGGAGCGACCGACTCCTCGAGCAGCTCGAAATTCGCCCCGTCCCACTCGAAATCGCCGGTGAACGCCCGCAACCGGGTGGCGTTCTCGACCTGGAGCCGCACGACGACCGGGGTCCGGATCTCCGTCTGCGGGGCGATGACGCTCAGTCTCGGCGGCGGGCGCTCGACTACTTCCAGCGAATAGTCCTGGAATGTGCGTGAGAGGTTGGCGTCGGTGACGGTGATGGTGAAGTCGAAGTTGCCGGCCTCCGTCGGTACCCCTTCGATCACGCCCGCTTCCAACTCGAGACCTGGCGGCAGCTCGCCCTCCTGCAGCAGGTAGGTGAACGGCCGCAAACCGCCCACGGCTCGGATCTGCGCCTCGTACCGCTCCCCCAGGTAGGCCCGCGGCAAGCTGTCGCCGAAGATCCTCAGCGCCTCGCCGGGCGTCTCGATCTCGCCGGCGCACGACGCCAGCAGCAGGAGGCCGGCCAGGGCGAGACGAGGGAGCCTCACTGGACCCCCAACCAGATGTAGTCGTACGGCTCGAGTACCACTCGCACTTCGGCGGAGGCCCTTCCGAACGGCTGGTGGGTGAAGAGGTCGACGAGTTGCCTGCCCTCCCACTGGCCCATGTCGAGTTCAGCCCGCTGGACGTCCCCGGAGAGGTTGTGCACCGCCAGGACCACGTCATCACCGTACACGTTGAGGAACGGCAGGATCGCTTCGTTCTCGGGCTGCAGCAGGCAGAAAGTGCCGCTGCCGAGCGCCGGGTGCTGCTGCCGGGTCTTTATCAGGTGCCGCGTCCAGTTGAGGAGGCTGTCGGGATCCTGCTCCTGGTCGGCGACGTTGACGACCTGGTAACCGTACCTCTCGTCCTCGATGAGGGGCGAGTAGAGCTTGAGCGCTTCGCTGAAGCCGGCGTTCTCGCCGCTGTGCCACTGCATCGGGGTACGGACGCCGTTGCGGTCATCGAGGTAGATGTTGTCGCCCATGCCGATCTCGTCGCCGTAGTAGATGATCGGGGTGCCGGGCAGCGTCATGAGCATCGAGTTCATGAGCCTGATCTTGCGAACGTCCCCACCCATCAACGGCGCGAGCCGCCGGCGGATGCCCACGTTTATCCGCATCCGCGGCTCCGGAGCGTAGGCCTCGTACATGAAGGCGCGCTTGTCCTCGGTGACCATCTCCAGCGTTAGCTCGTCGTGGTTCCGCAGGAACACCACCCACTGGCAGGTGTCGGGGATGTGCGGCGTGTGCTCGAGGATCCAGGCGATGCTCGACCGGTTCCCCTCGGCAACCGCCTTGAATAGCCGGGGCATCACCGGGAAGTGGAAGAGCAGCGGCAGCTCGTCGTTGCCCTCGCCGAAGTAGGGGATGGTGTCCTCGGGCCACTGGTTCACCTCGCCCAGCAGGAACGCCCCCGGCCTGATCCCGTCGATGAAGGTCCGCAGCTCCTTGAGGAAGGCGTGCGTCTCGTGGATGTTCTCGTTGTTGGTTCCCTCCCGTTCGAACAGGTAGGGGATGGCGTCGAGGCGGAATCCGTCGATCCCGAGCTCGAGCCAGAAGCGCACGGCTCGCTTCATCTCTTCACGGACCTCGGGATTGTCGTAGTTGAGGTCGGGTTGATGGCTGAAGAAGCGGTGCCAGTAGTACTGGCCGCGTACCTGATCGAAGCTCCAGTTGGACGTCTCGGTATCGGTGAAGATGATCCGGGTCCCGCTGTACTCCTCGGGATCGTCTGTCCACACGTACCAGTCGCTCTTCGGGTTGTCCCGGCCCTTGCGCGACTCCTGGAACCAGGGGTGATCGCTGGAGGTGTGGTTGAGGACGAGGTCGGTGATCACCCGCAGATTGCGGGCGTGGGCTTCTCGAACCAGCGTCCGGAAGTCGTCGAGGATCCCGTAGTGCTCGTGGATGTCGTAGTAGTCGGTGACGTCGTAACCGTCGTCGCGCAGCGGCGAAGGGCTTATCGGCAGCAGCCAGATGACGTCCACGCCCAGACTGGTTATGTAGTCGAGCTTCTGGGTGACCCCGGCAAGGTCGCCGTGGCCGTCGCCGTTGGAGTCGCGATAGGCACGGACGTAGAGCTCGTACAGAACAGCGCTCTTGAACCAGTTGGTATCGGTCTCAGTCATCGCACTCCTGCCATAACGCCAAGACAGCGCGGGCGCCCACGGAATTGTACTAGAGTCTCACATGGCCGCCAGCCCTCATCGGAGATGCCGTGTCAGCTTATGGAATTGTGCGGCGCGTCGGGCTTCCCTGTCAGTAGATGATGACCGTTGCGTATCGGCTTCCCAATCGAGCGGGGCGAAGATGCCGCTCCTCCTAGCGTTCATGGGGCCGCTCAGGGTGGCGGGCGCCGCCCGCGAGCTCCATCTGAGCCTCGACGCCAGGCGCCGCTACGGAGCCGAGGAGGCCCTGTTCGGCGTGCGCGGGCGAGTTCTCTTCGCCGACCTCGACGCGGCGAAGCGCCTGGCCGAGCGGATGAACGAGGCGCGGGACGCCAGACGCTATCCGGAACTGGCCGTCAAGGCGGGCGAGCTGTACGCCGCCGGTCTCATCCACGAGCTCCAGCACCTGCTCATCCAGGTCGACAGGGAGCGTGACGGGAGACCTTTGGTGGAGCGCCTGGAGCGGGCGGAGGAGGAGCCGGAGGGCGAACTCGACGGCCTGCTGGCCGCCTTCGTCGCCGCATTCCCGACCGTCGCGGTGGCCAGCGGCAAGGTCGCCGGTGAGGAGTACCTGGTTGGCGAGACCGATGGGATACCCAACCGCGAGGTAGTGCTCGAGGAGATGCTGCTGCTCTGGCTGGCGAATCGGAACCCGGCTCTGGAGCGGCTCAAGGAGCTGTTCGACGACGGGGTGTTGCGCGCGCGGCAGGCAGCCTACGAGAGGTTCGCCGGTCTCGCCCGGCGATCGCTCTGGCCCGGCGCAAGCGGACAGGAGCCGGGCGCCAGCCGACAGGAGCCGGGTGTCTCCCTGCTGGAACTGCTGGAGGGGCCCATGAACGCCAGCCCCACCTCCCTCGAGGGCCAGCTCGAATACATCCGCCGCAACTGGGCGCCACTCCTTGGGGAACGCATGGCGGCGCTCCTCGACCGGTTGCTCCTCACCCTCGACGTCATGGCCGAGGAGCGCAAGACCGGCCTCCCCGGACCCGCCGGCGACGCCCCGGTGCTCACGATCGGAGACCTGCGAGGGCCCCGCGGGCGCGAGGAGTACGAGGCGTTCAGCCCGGATGCCGAGTGGATGCCCCGCGTCGTCCTGCTGGCCAAAAGCACCTACGTGTGGCTCGACCAGCTCTCCCGGCGCTACGAGCGTCACATCGCCACACTCGACGCGATCCCGGACGAGGAACTCGACGAGATCGCCGCCCGGGGCTTCACCGGACTCTGGCTCATCGGACTGTGGGAGCGGAGCGAGGCCTCCAGGCGGATAAAGCACCTGCGGGGCCAGGAGGACGCCGTCGCCTCGGCTTACGCCCTCTACGACTACACGATCGCCGAGGACCTGGGAGGCGAGCGGGCCTACCGTGACCTGTTCGAACGGGCGCGGAAGCGTGGCATCCGCCTTGCCAGCGACATGGTGCCGAACCATGTCGGGATAGACGGCCGCTGGGTGATCGAGCACCCCGACTGGTTCGTGCAGCTCGACCACTCCCCCTACCCGGGCTACTCCTTCACCGGTCCCGACCTCTCCTCCGACGAGCGGGTCTCGATCTTGCTCGAGGACCACTACTACGACAGCAGCGACGCCGCCGTGGTCTTCAAGCGGGTAGAGAGGAGCAGCGGCGAGGAGCGTTTCATCTATCACGGCAACGACGGCACCGCCATGCCGTGGAACGACACCGCCCAGCTCGACTACCTGAAGTCCGAGGTTCGCGAGGCGGTCATCCACACGATCGTCGAGGTGGCCAAGCGCTTCCCGATCATCCGTTTCGACGCCGCCATGACGCTGGCCAAGCAGCACGTGCAGCGCCTCTGGTACCCGGAGCCGGGAAGTGGCGGCGCCATCCCCTCGCGGGCGCAGTACGGTTCGATGCCGGCCGATGAGTTCGAGCGGGCGATGCCGAACGAGTTCTGGCGCGAGGTGGTCGATAGGGTGGCCAGGGAGGCGCCCGACACCCTGCTGCTGGCAGAAGCGTTCTGGATGCTGGAGGGCTACTTCGTCAGGACGCTGGGGATGCACCGGGTCTACAACAGCGCCTTCATGAACATGCTCAAGCGGGAGGCCAACGCCGAGTTCCGCGAGTTGGTGAAGAACGTCGTCGAGTTCGACCCGCAGGTGCTGGGCCGGTTCGTCAACTTCATGAACAACCCCGACGAGGACACCGCGGTTGCCCAGTTCGGCAAGGATGACAAGTACTTCGGCGTGTGCACGCTCATGTGCACGATGCCTGGGTTGCCGATGTTCGGCCATGGACAGATCGAGGGGTACGAGGAGAAGTACGGGATGGAGTTCCGTCGCGCGCGCCGTCAGGAGGAGCCCGACCCCTGGCTGGTGGAGCGTCACCGCCGCGAGATCTTCCCGCTGCTGCACCGCCGCTGGCAGTTCTCCGGGGTCGACAACTTCCGCTTCCTCGATTTCGTCGACGAGGGGGGCCGAGTCGTCGAGGACGTCATCGCCTACTCCAACCGGGCTGGCGACCAGGCCTCGCTGGTGCTCTTCCACAATCGCTACGCCGAGGTGACGGGGCGGCTGCGTGGACCCGAGCTGTTCGAGGGCCTGGGACTTACCGGCGGCGAACGGCTCTTCACGGTGTTCCGAGACTTCGGCAGCGGCCTGGAGCACCTGATCTCCTCCCGGCAACTCCGCGAGCACGGCTTAGAGGCGCACCTGGAGGCGTTCCAGTACCGCGTTCTGCTGGACTTCCGCGAAGCGACCGACAGCGAGGCGGAGCCGTACGCCGAACTGGCGAGGGAGTTGTCGGGCAGAGGAGTGCCGAGCGTCGAGGAAGCCCTGCGCGATCTGCGCCTGCGTCCCCTGTTCGAGGTGTTCGCCGACCTTCTGGACACGCCGCTGAACGAGTCCGAGGCGCTGCTCGCCTCGTACCGCGACCTCCTCGAGGCGTTACCCGGGTTCGGTTACGTGCCGCCACCCGACGCCGAGGAGCGGTTCGTCGAACTCCTCCACGCCATCGACTCCCACCTGGCCGCCGGGAAAGCGACGGCGACCGCGCTTCGCGAGATCGAGACCGCGCTGATCGCCTGGATGGCGCTCGAACCGTTGGACGATTCGGTCTACCAGCGCTTGCGGCTCGAGCAGGAGATCGCCGCCGGGAACCACTCGCAGGCCGAGCCGTTCGATTCGAACCTGTACGCCGAGGTCGTACCCCTGATGCTTTCTTACTCACGACTGGCCTCGGAGCCTGTCACGGCGGCAGAGCTGCTCGGCAGGCTGCTCGAGGACGAGCGGGTGACCACGCTGCTGAGGGTCAACACCTACGAGGGGCGGGAGTACTACAACCGGGAGGCGTACCGGCTTCTGACCGAGGCTGTCGCTCTGGCCGGTTCGGTGCTCCAACTCGCATCGGAAGGGGTGTCCGAGGGCCTGACGGACCTGCTGAACGACCTGCGCGAGGTCGAGGAGCGGAGCGGCTACCGCCTCGAAGGTTTGCGGAGTCCTAGCGGGGTGGGAGCGTCAGGGCCTTCAGGCGGCGGGCGCTCAGGTGGGTGAGGGCTAGAGCCAAGGCGTCGGCGACGTGGTGGCTGGTCATGCGCGCAGCGGCGTCGGCAGGCAGTTCGAGCAGTCCGCGGACCATGTAGGAGACCTGCTCCTTAGAGGCGCGGCCGCTGCCCACCAGCGCCTGTTTAACCTCCATCGGGCCGTACTCGAAGACCTCGACCCCGTTGCGGTCGGCGGCGAGCAGGACCACGCCCAAAGCCTGGCCGACCTTGAACGCCGTCTCCTTCTGCTGGTGGAAGTACTGCCCCTCTACCGCCAGCGCGTCGGGCTTGTGGAGCGCGAGGAACTCGCTCACCTCGTCGTAGATCTGGGCAAGCCGGTCGGTCTGACGGCTTCTGCTCCTGGTCGTCACCAGCCTGGCGCCCAGCCAGCGGGTCCGCTTGCCCTCCTCACGCACCGCGCCCAGGCCCAGGTTGGCAAGGCCCGGGTCGAGCCCGACCACGGTGATGGGGGATCGCTCCGCTTCGTGCACTGAGGCACTGTAACAAGCTGCCGGCGCCGCCTCCGCTTCTGCCTCAGCGTCGATACGCCGCTAGGGCGTAGCTCAGTACTCCGTCAGGTACTGCCTGAGTTCCCAGTCGTGCACGGCGATCCGGTACTCGTCGTACTCGCGGGTCTTGGCGGCCAGGAAGTTCTCGTAGACATGTTCTCCCAGCGCTCTGCGGATGACGGCGTCGCGCCGCAGTTCGCCTACTGCTTCGCGCAGAGTGGCCGGCAACTCTTTGATCTTGTGCCGGCGCCGGTCGCGCACGCTCATCTGGTAGATGTTCCTCTGGATGGCTGGCGGGGGGATGATCCCCTTCTCGATCCCGTCGAGACCGGCGGCGAGCATCACCGCGAGCGCGAGGTAGGGGTTGCAGGAGGGATCGGGCATGCGCAGTTCGGTGCGAGTGCCCACGCCCCTGCGTGCCGGGATCCTGATCATGGCGCTGCGGTTGGACGCCGACCAGGCGATGTTCGTTGGCGCCTCGTAGCCGGGGGTGAGCCGCTTGTACGAGTTGACGGTGGGGTTGGTGACGGCCACCATCCCCCGGGAGTGCTCGAGCAGCCCGCCGATCCAGTTGAGCGCCAGGTCGGAGAGCTGGTACTCGGTGCCCTCGTCGTAGAAAGCGTTCTGGCCGTCCTTGAAGATCGAGAGGTGGGTATGCATCCCGGAACCGTTGATGCCGCCCACCGGCTTCGGCATGAAGGTTGCGTGCAGACCGTGATTCTTGGCGATCCGCTTGACCACCGTACGGAAGGTCGCGATGCTGTCTGCGCTCTCGAGGGCGGGGGCGTACTTGAAGTCGATCTCGTGCTGCCCCGGGGCGACCTCGTGGTGGGCCGCCTCGATCTCGAAGCCCATCTCGACGAGGGCGTCGACCATGTCGCGCCGAGCGTCCTCGCCTTCATCGATCGGAGCCAGGTCGAAGTAGCCGGCGCCGTCGTTGGTGACGGTCGTCGGGTTGCCGCCCTCATCTCGCTCGAAGAGGAAGAACTCCGGTTCGGGCCCGACGTACATGTCGTCGAAACCCAGGTTCTGCAACCGTTCTACCTGCTTCCTCAGCACATAGCGCGGGTCTCCGGGGAAGGGCCTGCCGTCGGGGAAGGCGATGTCGCAGATGATGCGGGCGATGCGGCCGTTCGCGTTGCCCTCGACGATCTCGGGCAGGACCAGGAACGTCTGGTAGTCGGGCTTGAGGAGCATGTCCGACTCTTCGATCCGGGTGAATCCCTCGACCGAGGAGCCATCGAACATCAACTCACCGTCGAGCGCCTTGTCGAACTGAGATGCCGGCACCTCTACGTTCTTGCTGTGGCCAAGGATGTCGGAGAACTGCATCCGTAGGAAGCGGACCTTCTCCGATTCCAGGGTCGAGCGGATGTCTGCGGCGGTAAGGGCCATCGGTTGCTCCTCAGCTGTAATTTGCCGAATGTACGCCCGGCAGGCGACACGTGGCTCGTGCGACTCGGATTATGACACGCGGGCATCCTCTAGTAGGCCGGATGTCATGTGGCTATGTATCAGGCGACATATATCGGTCTGACGACTTGACCGGAGTCGATCTCTCCGTGAACTCCATCCGGATGCAAACGCTCGGGGGGTTAATAGATCCGTCACCATCGCCGCTACCCGCGTTGACACTGTCCAGGAGCGCGGTTATCATGCCGACAATCGACAAGTAGTGGTTTCCACCACATCGTGGGAAACGGTCGATTGTCGCGACTGCCAGCTTGGAGGAATGAATGAAAAGAGTACTTTCACTCGTCGTCTTGCTCTCGCTCAGCATCGCGCTGGCGCAGGGCGCTCCGCCGGTTGTCAAGATCGGGACGCTGAACGCCTATACCGGCGCTCTGGCCGAGTTCGGACCGGCGATCAGGAACGGCGCCGAACTCGCTGCGAAGCAGATCAACGAGGCGGCCGAAGCCGTCTTCGGCGGACCGATCATCGAGCTCGTCCACGCCGACGCCGCCACCAACCCGGCCGTTGCCGTCGACCAGGCACGCTCGCTGGTCAACACCGAGGGCGTCGTAGCCATCGTGGGCGCGCTCTCCAGCGGCGTCACCGTGCCGGTTGCCGAGTCGGTCGCCATCCCTTCCGAGGTCGTGATGATCTCGCCGGCCAGCACCAGCCCGCTCATCAGCGTCATGGAGACCGACAGCGACTGGCTCTTCCGCACGGTCGCATCGGATGCGCTGCAGGGCATCGTTGGCGCCCAGCTCGCCCGCGGCGAGATCGTCGACGGCTACGAAGGCATGACCGCAGCCACGATCTACGTGAACAACCCGTACGGCCAGGGGCTTAGCCGCGCCTTCGCGGAAGCGTTCGAGGCGCGCGGCGGCCAGGTGCTCGCCCAGGTCCCGCACCCGGAGGAACCGCAGCCGACCTACGCCTCGGTGCTCGAGTCGGCCCTCGCCGGCGACCCCGACATCGTTCTGGCCATCAGTTACCCGGGTCAGGCGACCGTCTACATGGCAGAGGCGCGCGACCTCTACGCCTTCGACGACTGGCAGCTGGTCGACGGCACCAAGTCGCTTGAGATCGTGGAAGCCGTGGGTGCCGAGGCGCTCGCCGGGGACTATGGCACGGCTCCGGGGGCCGATCCCAGCTGGGCCGGCCAGGAGCGCTTCGTCGAACAGTACGAGGCCGAGTACGGCGACCGTCCGCCGCTCCCCTTCATCGACACGGCTTACGACGCCGTAGCAACCCTTGGCCTGGCCATCGCCCAGACCATCGCTGACGGCGAGGAGGTCACCAGCGCCGCGATCCGCGATCGCCTTCGCCAGGTGGCTGGACCAGAGGGCGAAGTCGTGGGCGTCGGCGAGTTCGAGGAGGCGTTCCGCCTGATCGAGCTCGGCACCGACATCGACTACACCGGCGCTGCCGGCACGGTCGACTACGACGATGCGGGCGACGTCGTCACTCCGGTCGAGATCTGGCAGTTCAACGATGCCGGCGAGATCGAGAGCGTCATGATCCGCACTGCGGATCAGATTCCGACCGAGTAGAGGTTTTCTCGGGCGTTGGCCCGAAGGCAGGTCGAGGCGCGCGCCCCCGTTCCGTGGCGCGCGCCGACGTTTGTCGTCATGAGACCCGGCGATGCCCCGTTCCGCATCGGATCGTCGGCTTGCGAACAGGCAGCCCGAGGCGCTACCCCCCTGCGGAAGTATGTACGAACGCGCGTGCATGAGGAGCAGGCTCGGGCCGAGCCGCGCCGTGGGAAGGTAGGCCATAGCGGAACAAGATCAGTCTGAAGCGGATCGAACGACTAGAATCGCTGGTTTCAGTTCGGCTTGAGCCGAAACGTCGCGGGCATCTGCCGCGGAGCCGCGCTGTTCGATCCACGATTATCTCTGGCATGGGCTCGGTCCCTGGACATCTGCCGGTACCAGGTCGGCGAACACGTGGCAAGTTTGCGCCTCGGCCCAGATCTATGCACGCGCGTTCGTAGGGAGTTGATTGGCGGGTGGTAGGTGGGGGTACGAGGCGGGGGTGAGGCGCCCGGTGATCGGCGCGGTGGGGCGCCCGCGGGGGCGGCGGGGTGGAGCGCCTGGGGAGCGGCGCGGTGAGGCGCCCGGTGGGGCGCCCGGTGAGGCGGGTCGCCGGCGCTACTCCCTGGCGACCCGCGAAACGGTCTTCTCCTCCTCTAGTATGCCCTTGGGACGGTAGAGGAGGATCGCCAGCAGCAGCAGGGCGATGAACAGGTAGCGCAGGTAGGGCGCCCGAGCCGCCAGCTCGGGGGAAATCGAGGCCAGCACGGGCCTCATGAGATCGTCGATGACGAAGACGGTGCCCGACCAGACTGCCCAGATCGCGAACGCTCCGAGCACCGCACCGCGATTGTTGCCGCTCCCGCCCAGCATCAGCATCACCCAGATGAGGAAGGTGGCGTAGAGCGGGTTGAAGTGGCTGTAGTCGATGGAGATCAGGTAGTGGGCGTAGAGAGCTCCCCCCATACCCATCACGATGGCCCCCACGACGAACGCTTGCATCCTGAACGAGGCGGCGTCCTTGCCGCTCATCTCGGCCGATGCCTCGTCCTCTCGCACCGCCCGCAGAACACGTCCCCAGGGCGAGCGCAGCATCCGCTCGAGGATCAGGTAGATGACGACCACGAAGAGCGTGACTATCGCCAGGTAGACGAACGAGTAGTCGCGGGCGTCGAGCGGGGAGAAGAGCGTTTGCAGCGCACCGGGGAGCCAGCTGCACACGGGCTCGTCGAGCAGGCAGGTGAGCGGCTGAGGGATGCCGCGCAGCGGCTGCGGCCCGTTGGCGAGCCAGCGCTCGTTCTGGAAGATCAGCCGGACGACCTCGGCGATGCCGATCGTGGCGATCGCCAGGTAGTCCTCGCGCAACCGCAGCGTGGGAATGCCGACCAGCCAGGCGAGGAGGCCGGCTACAACGCCGGCCGCGAGGACCCCCACCAGGAACGGCATCTCAAGTCCGAACGCCTGCTGGGTGAAGGCGGCGATCGGACCCGTCGGCATGGCCGTGGTGAAGAGCGCGCTGGTGAAAGCACCGACCGCGAAGAAAGCGGCGATGCCGATGTTGAAGAGTCCCGTATAACCCCACTGGACGTTCAGGCCCAAGCTCAACACGGCGTAGACACAGGCGAGGACAGCGAACGAGGCGAGGTAGGCGACGAAGCCGGTGCCGAGCACCAATTGGACCAGAACAGCCAGCAGCCAGCCGGCGAGGATAGCGAGCGGCACCCTCAGGACAGCCCGGAGCGGCAAGACGAGGCCGGCTAGGAAGGCCAGAGGGATGGCCAGCAGCACGCTCTTCGCCAGGATCAGGGGTGTCAGCATCTCAGCCCCCCGGCTTCCCGAAGATGCCTTGTGGCCGGAAGAGGAGCACCAGGATCATCACGAAGAAGGCCACCCCTGGCCCGTAGGTGGGATCGATGAACGCCGACGACATCTGCCACACGAGGCCGATCACCAGCGCTCCCACCAACGCCCCGTAGGGGTTACCTATCGTCCCAAGGATCACCGCGGCGAAGAGCGGCAGCAGCAGCCACCAGCCCATCTCGGGCCTCAGCTGCGCGTCGAGGCCGTACATCATCCCGCCCGCGGCCGCCAGGCCCCCGCCGATCATCCAGGTCCAGAAGACGACCCGTTCTGTGTCGATACCGCTTATCCGTGCCAGGTCCCGGTTGTCGGCGCTGGCGCGCATCGCCTTGCCCATCTTGGTCTTCTCCAGCAGGAGGTAGATCAGGACGATCATCAATACGGCGAGGCCGAGGATGAACAGCTGATCGGGGCGCACGCGGATGTCGGGGAAGAGCTCGAAGGCCGGTCGCGGACGGCCGGTGTAGTAGAAAGCGAAGTCGGCCCCCCAGATCATGTAGACGAAGCTGCGGATGAGGAAAGCGGCGGCGAGCGAGGCCATCGCCTGGATCACCTTCGAGCTGCGGCGGGCACGGAGTGGCCTGAACACCATACGGTCGATGCCGTAGCCCAACAGGCCCACCAGCGGCATTACCACCAGCAGGGCGACGATGAAGTCCCAGCCGAAGGAGAACGGCTGCACGGGACCGCCCGGGATGAGCATGACGATCGGGAAGGCCAGGTAAGCGCCGGCGGTCATCAGGTCGCCGTGGGCGAAGTTGGGGATCTCCAGCACTCCGAAGATGAGCGAGAGGCCGATCGCGCCGAGTGCGAGGATGCCGCTCAGCAGGACGCCGCGGACGGCGAGCGAGAACAGCCTGTCGCCCGAAACTCCCTGCAACTGCGCCAGCAGAGCGAGGAGTAGCAGGACGATCGCCAGGAGGACGACCATCGCTGTGCGGCTGCCCAACATCGCCCTGAGGCGCTCGCTAGGCGCGGCCCTAAGGTCGGCCGGCAGCGACCTGCTCACGATCCCACCGCTCCGAGCCGCCCTGCCGTGATGATGGCCGCTCTCCGCTGCCCAGCGAACGGCAGAACCTGTTCCTTGTCCAAGACCACCTGATTAGCCTCCGAGATAGAGCTGACCGACTTCCGGGTTTTCGAGCAGCATCCCGCTGTCGCCCTCGACGCGGTTCTCGCCGTTGGCGAGCACGTAGCCGCGGTGGGCGAGTTCGAGCGACTTGCGGGCGTTCTGCTCGACCATAAGTATCGCTACGCCGGCCTCGTTGATGTCCTTGATCCGCTCGAAGATGGTGTCCACGAGCATCGGTGCCAGGCCTGCCGACGGCTCGTCCAGCAGGAGCAGCACCGGGTCGAGCATTAGGGCTCGGCCCATCGCCACCATCTGCCGCTCGCCGCCCGACATCTTGCCGGCCCGCTGGCGACGACGCTCCGCAAGCCGGGGGAAGAGATCGAAGACGCGCTGCTTGCGGGGGCCCAGAGGCTCGTCGAGCACGAAGGCACCCATCTCCAGGTTCTCCTCGACGGTCAGAGAGGGGAAGATGTTGTCCACCTGCGGCACCAGGCCCATGCCCTTGCGCACGATCCTGTCCGGTTCGAGCCCCGATATCTCCTCGTCGCGCAGTCTGATGCTGCCGCGCCACACCGGCAACAGGCCGAAGATCACCTTCATGACCGTCGACTTGCCCGCCCCGTTCGGCCCGATTATGGAGACGATCTCGCCCTCACCCACCTCGAGGGAGATGTCGCGGACGACCTCCATCTCGCCGTAGCCGCTCGTGACGCCTTCAACCTTCAGCAGCGGCATATTGGCCTCCCAGGTACGCTTCCAGTACGCGCGGGTCGGTCCGTACCGACTCGGGCGCTCCCTCGGCCAGCTTCGCCCCCTGGCTCATCACGATCACCGGGTCGCACAACCTCATGACCAGGCTCATGTCGTGCTCGATCAGCAGGAAGGTGATCCCGCGCTCCTCGCGGAGCTGAACGATCTTCTCGGCGATCTTCTCCATGAGGGTAGGGTTCACCCCCGCAGCAGGCTCGTCGAGCAGGATCAACGTGGGGTCGGCCATCAAGGTTCGCGCCAGCTCCAGGAGCTTCTTCTGACCGCCGGAGAGATTCGCTGCGTACTCGTGGGTGAGGTGGTCGAGCGTAACGAACTCCAGGACCTCTCGCGCCTTCTCCCTGACCTCGCGCTCCTGCTGGGCCACCAGTCCCGGGCGCACGAGGGGGTTCCACAACCGTTCGCCGGCCTGGCGGGGGGGCACCAGCATCAGGTTCTCCAGCACGGTCATGCTTCCGTGCTCGCGAGGGATCTGGAACGTGCGGCATAGCCCGTGGCGGAAGATGCGGTGAGGGGCGAGCCCGGTGATGTCCCGTCCCCGGAAATGGATCCGCCCGGAATCGGGCCTGTGGAAGCCTGTGATCAGGCCGAAGAGCGTCGTCTTGCCGGCGCCGTTGGGACCGATGAGGCCCGTTATCGTGCCCCGCCCAACGCTCAGGGTGCAGCCGTTCACAGCCCGCAACCCGCCGAAGCTCTTGACGACCTCGTCGACGCTCAGCAGCGGGCCCTCGGCCGTGGCCGGGGCTGGTCCGGGGGCGGTCTCAGTTCCGCTCGTACTCATCAAAATATCCGGCTCGAAATGTCGCTCTCACGATGCTCCTGGTAAAAGTCGTCTCTTGAGTAGTTGGGATATCGACGCCGAAGTGTAACACGAGTCGTTGACGGCCCAGAGGGAGTTCCGGGGCTCAACAGCGGCGACGTGAAGCAGGATTCGCCGGCGCCGGTGCGACCAATCCCGGAGCAGATTCTGCTGCCTCAGGCCCTTCACACTCGGTTACTCGCGTTGACACCGTTTTGGGCCGTGGCTATTATGGCCGTGCAGCAAAAACCGCTACCTGACGGCCTTCTAAGGCGTCGACCACCGTTTCCGATCAGGGGACGTTCAACACGAGGGAGGATGATGGCGTGAAGAAACTCTTCGTACTGCTCGTCGTGGCGCTCATGGGGCTGGGGATGGCTCAGGACGGGCCGATCCTGGTGGGCGTGAACCTCGAGCTTTCGGGCCGGATGGCCGTTACCGGGAACGACACGCTCTACGGCATCCAGGTCGCCCACGACGAGATAAGCGAGGTCCTGGGACGGCCGGTCGAACTGAGCGTCTGCGACAACGCCAGCACGGTGCAGGGCTCTGTCGCCTGCGCCAACAGGTTCGTGGACGAAGGGGTGGTCGGCGTCCTCGGCTCCTACTCATCGAGCCACAGCATTCCGGCCGCCGAGGTGCTGCAAGATGCCGGCATCGTGATGATCTCGACGGGGTCCACCAACCCCGCCACAACTCAGATCGGCGACTACATCTTCCGTATCCCCTACACCGACCAGTTCCAGGGGCGGGTCGCAGCGCAGTACGCATCCGAGGATGTGGGTGCCCAGCGGGTGGCCATCTTCCGCCAGCAGGACGACGATTACAGCGTGGGCCTCGCTGGTTTCTTCCAGGAGGCGTTCGAGGAGATGGGCGGCGAGACCACGGTCGTGGACTTCACGGCCAACACCGTCGACTTCTCGGCCCAGATCAGCAACCTGCGGGCATTCAACCCGGACATGATCTACTTCACCGGCTTCTGTGCCGAAGCAGCCTCGCTGGTGCCGCAGCTCCGCCGTCAGGGCTTCACCCAACCGATCCTGGGCGGCGACGCTTCCGACGACTCGCAGTGTCCCGAAGGAGGCGGCGAAGCTTTCGACGGCTTCACCTTCACCAGCTTCGGTGGGCCCGAGATCCTCGAAGGTGAAGCGGGCGAGCGTGCTGCCGAGTTCGTCGAGGCGTTCGAGCAGCAGTTCCCCGACGCCACCGTCACCGGCTTCACTCTCTCCGGCGCCGACGCCTACTACGTGCTGATGGAGGCGATCGAGCGGGCCGGGTCCACCGATCCGCAGGAGGTCCGCGACGCGCTTGCCAGCCTCGAAGGCTTCCCAGGCGTGTCCGGCGAGATCACCTACGTGGGCACCGACGGCACCCCCGCCAACCGCGTGATGGGCCTCTTCCGCTACGACGTCAGCGGTGACGACTGGGAGAAGACGGTCATCAGGGGCATCTCACTGAACTGATCGACGGTCGCGCCGAAGAGCGCTGCCGAAGAGGGAAGAACGGGGCCGCGGCATAAGCCGGCGGCCCCTAAACCATTCCCCAGCGGGTGGTAACATGCGCTTCGACGTGAAACAGAGAGAAGACTTCGGCGCCCGGGGGGGCGACCCTGCGAGTGTCTTCCGCTACCGATAGACGCCCTCGTCGCTGGTTGCCGTGGCTCGTCGCCGCGGTACTCATCGCTCTCGTCGTCTGGCGCATGGCCTACCTCCACCAGGTGAACCCGGCTTTCGACGTCGCCTTCTTCGGCGGCGCCTTCCTGCGCTCCTTCCAGCTCGGCAGCCTCTACGCCCTCATCGCCCTGGGCTACACGATGGTCTACGGGATCATCCGGCTCATCAACTTCGCTCATGGCGAGGTGTTCATGGTGGGAGCGTTCGTCGCCTACTTCATCTTCAGCCGGACGCCCTACACCTGGCCATGGGCGGTCCTCGTCTCGGTCCTCGTGGCGGTCGGCTTCATGTACGTCCTCGGTTTCTGGCGCGGGCGCCTCACCGACCCGCTGGTCCTGACCGGCGGCGCGCTCGCGTTCCTCGCCTCGACGCTGGCCCTGCGCAGCGCCGAGTACGGCTGGTTCTGGGCGCTCGTGTCCAGCATGTTCGTTACCGGAGTGGTGGGGGTCCTGATAGACAAGGTGGCGTACCGGCCGCTGCGGGGCGCCCCGCGCAATTCGATGCTGATCACCGCCATCGCCGTTTCCTTCTTCCTCCAGAACTTCGGCATCCTGGCCTTCACCAACCGCCAGACGCCGTTCCGGCCCGACTCGTTCTGGACCGGTTTCCTCCAGTTCAACGTGCCGGGCGGGACGCTCTTCACGACCTGGATGGTGGTGCTGGTGCCGCTCGTGACGGCGGTGCTGGTGATAGCCCTGACGCTCTTCGTGACGAGGACGCGTCTGGGTCGGGCGATGCGGGCCACGGCTCAGGATGCCGAGACCGCCCAGATGATGGGTGTGAACGTCGACAGGGTCATAGCGACTACGTTCCTGCTCGGCTCCATGCTCGCCGCCGCGGCCGGGGTGATGTGGGGGATGACGTTCGGCAGCATCAACCAGCCGGCCATCTTCGGGATACTGCCCGGCATCAAGGCGTTCGCCGCTGCGGTGATCGGCGGCATCGGGAGTCTTCCCGGGGCGGTCATCGGCGGGGTCCTGCTCGGCTTCATGGAGAACTTCCTGACCTCCCTCTTCCCGCGCACCGCGTCGTTCCCTGGCATCACCGAGTACAAGGACACCTTCGCCTTCCTCCTTCTCATCGTCATCCTGCTGGTCAAACCGAGCGGGATAGTTGGCGAAGACCTCTCGGAGAAGGTCTGATGCTTCGCGACCGCCGCTTCCGCAACACCGTCCTGACGCTGGCGGGACTGGGCCTGCTGATGTTCCTCCTCTATCTGGTCGAGAACAGCGGCAGCATCAAACTGGGTGAGGTCGCGGCCCTGTTCGCCATCTGGGGGATAGCCGCGGTGAGCCTGAACCTGATCAACGGGGTCACCGGCATCCTCTCCCTGGGCCACCACGGCTTCATGCTGGTGGGCGGTTACGTGACCGCGCTGCTGATCCTGCCGCAGGACACCAGAGAACTGATCTCCAGGAGCGCCAGGAGCCAGATGAACGAGTTCACCCTGGGCCTCAATCTGCAGGACTGGTTCACCGCAGTGGGCCTGGATTGGCTGGCGTCGCCCGAGGCGTTGGGCGTGCGTTTCGTCGTGGCTCTTTTCCTGGGCGGGCTACTGGCCGCCCTCTTCGGCATCATCGTCGGCTTCCCCAGCCTGCGCCTTCGAGGCGACTACCTGGCGATCGTCACCTTCGCCTTCGGGGAAGCGATCCGGCTGCTCGCCTCCACTCCGCTGCTGGGCTCGTTCACCAACGGCGCCCTCGGGTTCGCCGGGGTGCCTTCGCAGTTCGGCAAGAGCGTGTGGTGGACGTTCGGCCTGCTCGCCGTGACCGTCTTCGTCATGTCGCGCCTCAAGTTCAGTTCCTACGGCCGGGCCCTCCAGGGCATCCGGGAGGACGAGGTGGCGGCCGAGGCGATGGGCGTCAACACCTCCTACCACAAGGTCCTGGCCTTCGCCATCTCGGCGTTCTTCGCGGGTGTCGCGGGTGGACTCTGGGTTTCCTGGGTCGGTACCGCCAGGCTCGACCTCTTCCTGTTCACCCTCACCTTCTACTTCCTCGTGGCCATCTCGCTCGGTGGGACCGGCTCGGTCACAGGCGTGCTGCTGGGCACCGCGCTCGTGGTGTTCGTCAGGCAGTACGGCGACCCGCTCGAGCAGTCGTACGCCCTCTCCACCTGGCTGGCGGTGGCCGGCCTGCTCCTCCTCGCCCTGGCGCTGGGAGCGTTCGCCTACCGCTCGTTGCAGCGGCTGCGACCGGCGTGGCACCCGGTCCTCTACCCGCTGGCGTTCGCAGGGATCGCCGTGGTCGCGGTGGCCCTTCTCGGGGCCGACCTGAACGCGCTCGAACGCAGGTGGCAGGGCTTCGGCATGCGCGCCATCCTCCTCTCGGTGCTGCTCATCGTGATCATGATCTTCCGCCCGTCGGGAGTCCTGGGCCGGTCGGAGTTCTCCTGGGCCTGGCTGTTCGGCGAGCGCAAGGACGTGCCCACCGAGGAGGAACGAGCCCAGGACGCCTGGCTCTCCAACGCCGAACTGAACGAACGCGCAGACGATCCCGATCCCGCCGCGCACCCGTTGCTGGAGCGCGGCAAGAAGCCGAAGGAGCAGTGACGTGTCCCTTCTGAGCGTGAATAATCTGGTCAAGACGTTCGGCGGGCTCAAGGCCATCAGCGGCGTGAGCTTCGACGTTCCCGAAGGGGAGATCGTTTCGATCATCGGCCCCAACGGCGCCGGCAAGACGACCCTCTTCAACCTGATCACAGGCGTCTACCGCCCCGATTCCGGAGACATAACCTTCGAAGGACGCTCGATAAGCGGGCTCAGTCCCGACCGGCTCGTGGACCGTGGCATAGCTCGCACCTTCCAGAACCTGCGGCTGTTCACGAATCTGACGGTGCTCGAGAACGTGCTGATACCTCAGCATCACAAACTCCGCTCGAACTGGATCTCGGCCGTGCTCAGGACGCCGGGCTACCGGCGCAAGGAGCAGGAGATGATCGCCGATGCGCAGGAGAAGCTCTCCTTCTTCGGCCCGCGCCTGATGGGCTTCCGACTCCACCAGCCGGTGCATGTACTCTCCTACGCCAACAGGCGCCGTACCGAGATGGCCCGCGCCATGGCCACCGGCGCGAAACTGCTGCTTCTCGATGAACCGTCGGCCGGCATGAACCCCAGGGAGACCACGGAGATCACCGGCATCATCAGGCGGATGCGCGACGAGGGCGGCTACACCATCGTTCTCGTCGAACACAAGATGAACCTGGTGGGCGAGATCAGCGACAGGGTGATCGTGCTGGACCATGGCGAGAAGATCGCCGAGGGGAGCTACGAGCAGGTGGTGAACGACCCGAAGGTCATCGAGGCCTACCTGGGCAAGAAGGCCGGTGAGGCGAAGGCAGAGGAGCTTCATCAGGGAGGGGCCGAAGCGTGAGCGACGCAGCCGCCGCCGTAGAGCATCCGTCGGTCGCGACCGGGGAGAGGGAGGCTCTCCTGAAGCTTCGCAACGTCACCACCCACTACGGCCCGATCCGGATCCTCCACCACGTGCACATGGTCATCTACCCGGGGGAGATGGTGTGCCTGCTGGGCGGCAACGCCTCGGGCAAGAGCACCACACTCAAGACCATCCTGGGGGCCGTTCGGTGCTCCGAGGGCGAGCTCTGGTTCCGCGGCGAGAGGGTAGACAACCTGCCGATCGCCGAGCGGATCGAGCGCGGGATGGCCGTCGTCCCCGAGAACCGCCGCATCTTCCCGAAGATGACGGTGCGCGAGAACCTCGAGATGGGCGCCTACCTTCGCAGTGACAAGCGCGCGCTACGCGAGGACATGGAGTACGTCTTCGATCTCTTCCCGCGCCTCTCCGAACGCCTCTCGCAGATGGGCGGGACGATGTCGGGCGGAGAGCAGCAGATGCTGGCCATGGGCCGGGCACTGATGAGCCGTCCACGCCTCATCCTCATGGACGAACCCTCGATGGGTCTCGCGCCACTCTTCGTGGAACGCATCTTCGAGATCATCAAGCAGGTGAACGACCGCGGCATCAGCGTGTTCGTGGTGGAGCAGAACGCCAACGTGGCGCTGGGGATCGCCGACCGCGGCTACGTGCTGCAGACAGGTGAGGTAGTGCTGTCTGGAGCGGCCGAGGAACTGCTCCACAACGAGGCGATGAAGCGGGCGTACCTGGGCGAGGTCTAGCCTGAGAGAGCCGCTGGGCCGCTCCACAACGAGGCGATGAAGCGGGCGCACCCGGGCGAAGTCTAGCCCGGCGCAGCCGCCTGCCTGGCCGAACGCAGACCGGGATTCAGCCGGCCCCCTCCGCCGCGCCCAGGCACCTCGCCAGCATCTCGTCTATGTCGGTGACCTTGACGCGCGGTCGCCCCTGGGATTCGCCGGCCGTTACCTCCTGCCGGTCCAGGGCGCACCACCGTTCGTAATCGACTACATCGACCCCGCGAGCCGAAAGGAGGCGGTCCACCGACTCGGGCCGTGCCAGCGAAGCGTCGATCTCCCGCTGCGGGTCGGCCAGGAGCGAAGCAACCGACTCCATCGCATCGGCCTTGTTGGTGCCGATGACTCCCGAGGGTCCACGCTTGATCCAACCCGCTACGTACTCGCCGGGAAGCGCTCTACTGTTTTCGTCCAGAACGCGACCGGCGTCGTTCGGGATGATGGCCCGTCGTTCATCGAACGGAACCCCCGGCAAGGCGGTACCGCGGTAGCCCACCGAGCGGAGCACCAGGCCCACCGGCCAGGTCTCGTACTCCCCGGTGGGGACGGCGCGGATCGAGCCGTCGTCGCGCGGCTCCAGCCGGTTCCGCTCGAGCTTCAGCCCTTCGACACGCTCGCTGCCAACTATCTCGACCGGGGAGAGGCAGAAGCGCAGGCGCACCTTGCGGGGCTTGCCGTACTCCGGAGTTCCGGCGAAACCCTCGAGTACCTCGAGGTTCCGTTTGATACCGGCTTCGCCCTCGATACTCGCCAGGCTGTACTCGTCCACCTCCAGTTCGGCCGGGTCGACCTCGATATCGGCGTTCTCGAGTTCGCCGAGCTCGCGCAACTCCTTGGTGGTGAACTTGCCCTGTGCGGGTCCGCGCCGGCCCACCATCGTCACCTCCCGCACCCGGCTTCCGGCCAGGTGCTCCAGTGCGTGGTCGGCGATGTCGGTGCCCGCGAGCTCCTCCACCGACTTGGCGAGGATCCGGGTGACGTCGACGGCGACGTTGCCCATGCCTATCACGGCCACTCTCTCCACGTCGAGCGGCGGCTTCAGCTGCCTGTAGTCGGGGTGCCCGTTGTACCAGGCCACGAACTCGGTCGCCGACATGCTGCCCGGCAACTCCTCGCCGGGGATCCCCAGCGACCGGTCGGCCGGAGCCCCTACCGCGTAGACGACGGCGTGGTAGCGCGCCAGCAACTCCTCGCGGTCGATGTCGCTGCCGAAGGCGACGTTGCCGAGGAACCGCACCCGCGGATCGCTGCAGGTGCGGTCGTACATCTTGGTGACCGACTTCAGCTTCTGGTGGTCGGGAGCGACGCCGTAGCGGACCAGGCCGAACGGGGTGGGCAGCCGGTCGATGATGTCGACCGAGACATCAGCGCGGCCCTTGAGGAGAGCTTCGGCCGTGTAGAAGCCGGCCGGACCGGCGCCGATCACGGCCACCCGGAGAGGCTGTCCCGAACTACTCATCGGTCTTTTCTACCACGCACCGCCCTGATGTCCGCGTTGCCCATCGGGGACCTGCTCTTTGGCTATATTTGATGGATGGATTCAGCCCCCGCCGTCTCCGCCCCCGCCGTCTCCACCCCTCGTCGTTCGCTCGCTGTCGTCGTCCAGAAGTTCGGCGGTACCAGTGTTGGCGACATCGAGCGGATACGTAAGGTCGCCTCGCGGATAGCGCGCAGCGTAGCGGCAGGGAGCAAGGTGGTGGTGGCGGTCTCGGCGATGGGCCGAACGACCGACAGGCTGATCTCGATGGCCCGCGAGGTGACCGAGAGGCCCTCGCGGCGGGAACTGGACGTACTGATGAGCACGGGCGAGCAGCAGTCGATAGCGCTGCTCTGCATGGCCCTCCACTCCATCGGCCTGGAGGCGCGCTCGTTCACCGGCCATCAGGCGGGCTTCCTCACCGACGGAAGGTTCGGGAGCGCCCGCATCCTCGAGGTCGATCCGGCGGCCATCCTCGAGGCCCTCGAAGCGAGCGACGTCGCCGTCGTAGCCGGCTTCCAGGGGCGGGACGAGAGCGGTGCGATCACAACGCTCGGCCGCGGCGGTTCGGACACGACCGCAGTAGCCCTCGCTGCCGCCCTCGGCGCTCACGAGTGCGAGATCTATACCGATACCGAAGGGATCTACACGACCGACCCGCACCTGGTGCCCGACGCCCGGAAGCTGGAGCACATCGATTACGACGAGATGCTGGAACTGGCGGCTCTGGGCGCCAAGGTGTTGCACCCGAGGAGCGTCTGGTACGCGCGCCGCTACGGGGTACGCATACACGTCCGCTCCTCGTTCAGTTTCAACACCGGCACGATCGTGTGCCGGCTCGCAGGGGAGGAGAGATCGATGAAGACCGAAAGTCCGGTGACCGGCGCCGCCCTCGACCTGGGCCACGCCCGCATAAACCTGCGCGGCGTCCGCGACGAGCCCGGAGTGGCGGCGCGTCTCTTCGCCGCACTGGGGGGAGCCGGCATCAGCGCCGACATGATCATCCAGGGCGTTCCCGGAGCGGGCGACAGCAGGCAGCAGATGGCGTTCACAGTGCCCAAGGACCAGGCGGAGGAGGCGCTGGAGGCCGTGGCGCCGGTGCTGGAGGAGACAGGGGGCGAGGCAACGGCCGACAGCGATATCGCCAAGGTCTCCATCGTAGGGATCGCCATCGGATCGACGCCCGGCATCGCCGGCCGCATGTTCGACGCCGTCGCAGGCGTGGGAGCGAACATCGAGATGATCACCACCAGCGAGGTGCGCATCTCGGTCGTCATTCCCGCCCGCTTCGCCAAGGAGGCCCTGGCGGCGGTGCACTCCGAGTTCGAGCTGGGGTCGAGCCCGGAGGCGCGTGTGGGGTGAGGCCGCGCAGGCTCCGCCCCCACCGGTACCCAGCGTGACCCCCCGGACCGTCGAACAGGTGTTCCTCGAGAACAAGGGCGGCGGTATCAACGTTCTTCTGGTGCTCGAGGACGAGGCGGGCGGGCGGAGCCGCGAGCGACTGCCGCTCTCTGCCCGCGATCTCGAGTCGGCAGTCCGGCAGTCGGCTCGTCATCTGGCCCAGCGAGGGGTCAGGCCCGCCCGCCGGGTGCGACTGAGAGTAGCGGGAGGCGGAGAGCTGCGCGACGACTCGGAACTCCTCAGGCTATTCCTGGACGAGTTGACGCACTGATGCTGACTACTCTCGCCTATCTGCGTCACGGGGGCCGCACCCTGATGATGCTGCGCAACAGGAAGCCGAACGACGTCCACGAGGGGAAGTGGAACGGTCTGGGCGGCAGGTTCGAAGGGGGCGAGTCCCCCGAGGAGTGCATGCGCCGCGAGGTGCGCGAGGAGTCGGGGCTGGAGGTCGAGGAGGCGCAACTCAAGGGCATCCTCACCTTCCCGAACTTCGCCGGCCGCGGCGACAGGTGGGTCTTCGTGTTCGTCGTCACCCGCTTCAGCGGCAAACAAGGAGAGTGCGCCGAGGGTGAGCTCCACTGGATCGACGACGCGGAGTTGCTCGACCTGGAGTTGTGGCCGGGCGACAGGGTCTTCCTGCCCTGGCTGAACGAGCCTGGCCTCTTCTCGGCCAAGTTCACCTATGAGGGTGGCCGACTGGTGAGCCACCAGGTGGAGTTCTACTGAACGGCGCTTGGAGCCGCCCGGTTCAGCTCTGAACGTCCACCTTGTCGCGCTGCACGAAGCCCACGAGGCGCTGCGCCAGGCCCATGTCGCCCTTCACCTTGAGCTTGCCGCTCATGAAGGCAGCCATGGCGTTGAGCTCGCCCCGGAACAGCTTCACCAGGTTCTCGTCGCTGGTGATCACGGTCAGGTCAGGGTTATCGGCGTGTCCGTCGTGGACGGTGAGTTTGCCGTCGCGGAGGACCTGGTAGGTGGGTTCCGATATCTCGTACTGGATCGTCGCTTCGGTTCCGGCCGCCGCCTGAGGGTCGAGCGCCTCCGGCATGCGCTGAAGAAGTTCCTTGGCAGTCATCGTTCCTCCTGAGGCAGTGTAACGGGCGTCCGCCGGACAGGCAGTGGCGGGGGCGGACAGGCGATGGAGCCCGCCCCGACCGGAGCCGTTATACCCTTGCATCATGCCCATACCGATGGAAGAGGGGCCGGGGCGTTGAACTTCGCCCTGCCCGATGACTTGCTGCTCATGCAGCGGAGCGTGCGGGAGTTCGCCCGCAGCGAGATCGCCAGCGTCGCAGCGGAACTCGACAGGGAGGGGCGCTTCCCGTGGGAGACGTTGCGGAAGATGGGGGAACTTGGGTTGTTGGGCGTCCTCACCCCCGAAGAGTACGGCGGCGCCGGGCTCGACACCCTTTCGTACGTGATGCTGCTCGAGGAGATCTCTGCCGCAGACGCCTCCCACGGCACAATAATGGCCGTAACCAACGGGTTGCCCCAGGCGATGCTGCTGGCCTACGGGACAGACGAGCAGAAGAGGCGCTACCTGCCCAGGCTCGCGAACGGCGAGTGGATCGGGGCGTTCTGTCTCTCCGAGCCCCACTGCGGCTCGGATGCGGTCGCGATGAAGACCAGGGCCCAGAGGACGGCGAACGGCTACCGGCTTACGGGCACCAAGGCGTGGATCACCTCGGGTGGCGAGGCGCAGCTCTACCTGGTGATGGCGAAAACCGACGCGCGGGGCGGCGCTCGTGGCGTCAGCTGTTTCCTGGTGGAGAAGGGCACGCCGGGGATGGAGTTCGGGGCGCCGGAGGAGAAGTTGGGCCAGCATGCGGCCATCACCACCACCGTCACGTTCGACGAGTGCGAGCTTCCGCCGGAGGCGCTGCTGGGGGCCGAGGGGCAAGGTTTCGTGCTGGCGATGAGCTCGCTCGATGGCGGTCGCATCGGCATCGCCGCCCAAGCGGTCGGCATCGCCCGGGCGGCTCTGGAAGCGGCGATGGAGTACGCCGCCGAGCGTCAGGCGTTCGGTCAGGCCATCCGGGAGTTCCAGGGGGTGCAGTTCAAGCTCTCCGACATGGCTACGCGGTTGGAGGCGGCTCGTCTCCTCACCCAGCAGGCCGCCTGGCTCAAGGACAGCGGCTACCGGGTGACCAGGGAGGCGTCGATGGCCAAACTGTTCGCCAGCGAGACGGCCAACTTCGTCACCGACGCGGCGGTGCAGATCTTCGGCGGCTACGGCTATTCGAAGGAGTACCCGGTGGAACGCTACTTCCGCGACGCTCGGGTCACCGAGATCTACGAGGGAACCAGCGAGATACAGCGGGTCGTTATCGGCCGGCAGCTGTACAGGGAGCGGGGACGCTGAACGTCCCAGCGATGGAGGTGCAGTGATCGATTTCAGCCTGGACGAAGAGCAGAAGCAGATCCAGTCACTCGCCCGGCAGTTCGCCCGGGAGGTGATAGCCCCGCAGGCCGCCGAGTTCGACCGCGAGGAGAGCTTCCCGCAGAGGATCGTCGAACAGGCCGCCGAACTTGGCGTGCTGAACGTCGGCATCCCCGAGGCCGCCGGGGGGCTGGGGCTGTCGATGCTCGACGAGGTGCTCATCGGCGAGGAGCTCGCCTGGGGTTGCATGGGGATCTACAGCATCCTGATGGCTTCCGAGCTGGGCATAACGCCGATCCTGTTGGCGGGCAGCGAGGACCAGCAGGAGCGCTTCCTGCGGCCACTCGTCGGAAGCGGAGGCCTCGCGGCGTTCGCGCTCTCCGAGCCGGACAACGGCTCGGACGCAGCCGCGATGAAGACCAGGGCCGTCATCGAAGAGGACGAGGTGGTGCTGAACGGCACCAAGATGTGGATAACCAACGGCGGGATCGCCGACCTCACCGTCGTCTTCGCGACCTTCGCCCCCGAGGAGCGGCACCACGGAGTCGTCGCCGTGGTCGTGGAGAAGGGTGCGCCCGGGCTGAGCCATCAGAAAATCCACGGCAAACTGGGTCAGCGGGCGGCGCACACGGCCGAACTGATCCTGGACGACGTGCGGGTCCCCCGGGGCAACGTCCTGGGGGAGCCCGGCGACGGCTTCCGCATCGCCATGCGCACGCTCGACCGCACCCGTATCCCGGTGGCGGCCGGCTCGGTCGGAGTCGCCAGACGCGCTCTGGACGAGGCGGCCGCTTACGCAGTGGAGCGGAAGGCGTTCGGGAAGCCGATCGCCGACTTCCAGGCGATCCAGTTCAAGCTGGCGAACATGAAGATAGGGCTGGAGACGGCACGCTGGCAAACCTGGTACGCCGCCTGGCTGGTGGACAGCGGTCAGCCGCATACCGAGGCTTCGGCGATCGCCAAGGCGTACGCCTCGGATATCGCTTTCTCGGCGGCCAACGAGGCGCTACACGTCCACGGCGGGTACGGCTATGTGGACGAGTACCCGGTGGCCAAGCTGATGCGCGACGTGAAGCTCAACCAGATCTACGAGGGCACGAACGAGATCCAGAGGGTGGTCATCGCCCGCGGCCTGCTCAGGTAGAGCGTCAGGCTCGAGCGGCGGCTCGGCCGGTCGAGTGGCCGGTGTCGGGCCGCTGCCGATTGGAAAAGTTAGACTTGCCGCGTGATAGGAACGACTGACAGAACGACTCGCATGACGCGCGACAGGCGGTCGAGCGCCGCATGAAGATCGTCACGATCCTGAAGCAGGTACCCGATGCCGAAGCGCGCTTGAGGCCAGCGCCGGAGGGTGTCGACCTCAGCGGCGTGAGCTTCGTGATCGACGGTATGGACGAGTACGGCGTCGAACAGGCGCTCCGTATCCGCGAGGGGGGCACCGAAGCCGAGGTGGTCGCCCTGGCGCTCGGGCCGGCCCGCTTCGAGGAGGCGATACGCACAGCTCTGGCCATGGGCGCCGACCGTGCCATCCACATCGAAACCGACTCTCGGCTCGACCCGATAAGCCAGGCACGCGTGTTGGCCAAGGTCATCGAGCAGGAGGGGGCCGACCTCGTCATGGTAGGCGGCAAGCAGGCCGACTGGGACAGTTCGGCCCTCGGGCCCGCCGTCGCCGAGGCGCTCGGTTGGCCCCACAGCGACTGGACGACGGGGATGGAGCTGAGGGAGGGCAGCCTCACCACGGTCCACGATGCCGACGAAGGCACTGAGCGCCTCGAGATGCCCCTCCCCGCGGTGATAACCACCCAGCAAGGCCTCAACGAGCCCCGCTATCCGACACTGCCGAACATCATGAAGGCCAAGCGCAAGGAGTTGCGCAAGACGAGTCTTGAGGAGGTCGGCGGCGCCGAAGCGCTCGTCGAACTGGTGGGCGAGTCGCTCGAGAGCCGCGAGCGACGCAACGTCATGCTCGACGGTGACCCGACCGAAGCGGTCCGTGAGCTGGTCCGGCGGTTGCGCGACGAAGCGAAGGTACTCGCCAAGTAGCGGCGCACTGGAGATCTGGAAATGGTTCTGATAATCGCCGAACACTCGAACGGCAAGCTGCGAAAGAGCTCCCTGGAACTGGTCCAGGCTGGACGCGAGCTGGCCGAGAGCTTAGGGGGGGACCCGGTAGGCGTGGTGCTGGGCGAGAACGTTACGGAGGTGGCGAACGAACTGGCTCGCTACCTGCCGCAGGTGAAGCTGGTGGACGACCCCGCTCTCGCCGAGGTGAGGGCCCAGACGTGGACTACCGCCGTCAGCGAGCTCGCGAAGACGAACTCGTCCCAGGCTGTGCTCTTCTCGGCTGGCCGTACCGGCCTCTCGGTCGCGCCGCGGGTGGCGATCCGTCTGAACGCTCCGCTGCTCGAGGACGTCACCTCGCTCGAGGTCGAGGGCGGCAAGGTCGCAGCCACCCGGCTCGCCTACCTGTCGCGGGTGACCGAGCGGGTTCGGGCCCGCACTCTGCCGGTGGTGATCTCGGTCAAACCGAACATCTTCGGGCTGCCTAGCCCAGGAGCCGAGGGCAGCGTCGAGCAGGTCCCGGTGCAGTTCGACGCCAACGACCAGCGTGTGAAGGTGAGCGAGAAGCGCAAGCCGTCGGGCGAACGCGTCGCTCTCGAAGAGGCGTCGGTGGTCGTCAGCGGCGGCCGCGGAGTCGGCGGTCCGGAGGGGTTCGAGAATCTGGTCGAACCGCTCGCCCAGGCTCTTGGCGCCGGCATCGCCGCTACCCGTGCGGTGGTCGACGCCGGCTGGCGCCCCTACTCGGAGCAGGTGGGGCAGACCGGCAAGACGGTCGCTCCCGACCTCTACGTCGCCCTCGGCGTCTCGGGCGCTGTGCAGCACCTTTCGGGCATGAACCGCTCGAAGGTGGTAGTGGCTATCAACAAGGATGCAGACGCGCCGATCTTCAAGGCTGCCGACTACGGCATCGTGGGAGACGTCAACCAACTGGTGCCGGAACTCACCCGGGCTATCGAGGAGGAAGGTAGCTGAGCACGGTCGTTCGTCCGGCCACGCCGAACGACCTCGGTCGCCTCGTAGAGCTCGAGCAGGCGCACACGAGCGACCGCTTCAGCCGGTCGCAGCTGCTCTACCTGCTCTCCAGGGCGAACGGCGCCACTCTGGTGGCCGAGGAGGAGGACGGATCGGGCTCGAACCGGGTATTGGGCAACGTCATCGTCCTCTTCCGCCGCAACACCGATGCCGCTCACCTCTACTCCCTGACGGTCGACCCCGCGCATCGGGGCCGGGGGATCGGCCGGATGCTGCTGGAGCGGGCCGAGGAACTCGCCGCGGCCCGGGGCCTGGGCACGATGCAACTCGAGGTGCGGAGCGACAACGACGCCGCCATCCGCCTCTACCGGGCGAGCGGTTACCGGCCCAGCGGCGTGAAGGCTGGCTACTACTCCGACGGCTGTGACGGGATCTCGATGGTGAAGGCACTGGGTCCGCGCGAGTAGTTCAGGCGTCGCCCGCCAGGTGACGGATGATCTCGGCGTAGATCTCGCTGTTCGCCCGGTCCTCGCCGCCGGCATCGATGTTCGGGTTGTCGTTCACCTCGATGACGTAGAACTCTCCGTCCACCTCTTTGATGTCGATCCCGTGGAGCGAACCGCTGATCGCTCCGGCAGCCGCCAGGGCGACCTCCAGCAGCCGCGGCTCTGCCTCCTCGCGCGGCACCGGCAGGGTCCTCGACCACTCGCCGGCCGGTCCCCTCTCCATCGTCTTCCACTTGTCCTGCACGAACTGGTACTTGACGACCGCCAGCACCCGCCCAGCGAGGGTTATCACCCGCCAGTCGAACTCGCTGGGCATGTACTGCTGGACCACCACCCGGTCGGCCCGCCGGAGGAACTTGCGGCCTATCTTCACGAACGATTCGCTGTTGGTGGCGCGGTCGACGTAGGCCGAGAAGGAGGAGTTGGGCGCCTTCAGGACGAGGGGCATTCCGAGCGTCTCGAACAGCTCCGCGGCGTTCTCGGCGTTCACTTCATGGCGGTCGAGGAAGCGGGTGTCGGGCATGGGCACCGCATGCGCCATCAGCCGCGAGTACATGTTGACCTTGTCGCAGCAGATGCGGATGCTCTCGCTGGTGTCGATGACGCGAAGGCCGTTCATCTCGGCGACCCGGGCGACCACGTAGGTTGCGTTGAGCGGGTCGGTGAGGGCGCGGATCAGTACTCCGTCGTAGTTCCGCAGGTACTTCAGCTCGCTCTTGAACAGGAAGTCGAGCTGATGCCCGAGTTCGAACGCCGCCTGACGGAAGTTCGTGAGGGCCGTCAGTTCGACCGAGGAGCGGATCGTGTACCGCTCGGTGAAGATCGCTAGCTTGGCCATGATCCCAATCCCGCCAGCAGCGTCTTCTCGTTGAGGGTCAACGACTCGAACGGCAACGGCTCGAGGGCCGAGAGCAGGTAACCGTGAGGAGCGACGATCACGCGCACCCTCGCGAGTGGGATGCCGAAGTTCTCGAAGACTTCGCGGGCGAAGTCGCGGTACTCCTCGGTGAGCGAGCGGCCGAGGATGGTGCGCACTACGTCTATGCGGTAGTCGGGCGGAAGTGTCTGGCAGAGTGCGGCGTACTTGCCGGTGTAGGTGAGGCCGTTGCGGCGCTCCTCCAGCGTCTTGGCGTCGACGATCAGCTCCGCCGCGCTGGAGAAGGGGTTCACCGGGTAGGCCATGAACGGCGGCTCCGGGAAGCGTTCCGTAGCCAGCACGTGCTCGGGGACCAGCATGCCCGCGAGCCGGGCCCGCTCCATGGCGATCGGCACCACGTAGGCGTCGAGCGCGTCACGGGTGGTGGGGATTATCTTCTGACCGGCGAGTTCGGCGTCGAGGACCTCGTAGTAGGCGCTCGACATGTAGCTGTAGTCGCCGCCCAGGTGGGCGAGTTCGGCTTCTAGACCCAGTTCCGGGTCGGGGCGGAACAATCTTGCTGCCATCGCGAGGTCAGCTGCCTGCCCGGAGCGCCTTCACGCCGGGCAGTTCTTCGCCCTCGAGGAATTCGAGCGAGGCGCCGCCTCCGGTCGAGACGTGATCGATCAGCACCTGCAGCCCCACCTCGTTGATCGCGGCGACCGAATCGCCTCCGCCTACCACCGTGAACGCGTCGAGGTTCGCTACCGCGTGGGCGATCGCCTTGGTGCCGGAGTCGAAGGGGGAGACCTCGAAGACGCCCAGCGGCCCGTTCCAGAACACCGTCTTCGAGCCCTGCAGCGCCTCGACGAAACGCTCAACCGCTTCTGGACCGGCGTCGAGCCCCATCAGGTCGTCGGGGATGGCGTCCGAGGGGTGCACCTCGGTGTCGATCCCGTTCTCGATGGCAGGAGCGCACACGGAGTCGACGGGCAGGAGCAGTTCGACCCCCTTCTCCCGGGCCTTGGCCAGGAGGTCCCTGGCGACTCCCAGCTTCTCCTCCTCCACGAGCGAGCGCCCCACCTTGCCGCCCTGCGCCCTGACGAAGGTATACGCCATGGCGCCGACCACCAGCAGGTGGTCAGCGACCTCCAGCAAGCTGGAGATGACGCCGATCTTGTCCGACACCTTGGCGCCGCCCACGATCACGGTGAACGGCTTCTCCGGGTCATCCCTGAGCCGGCCCAGCACCTCCAGCTCGCGGGCCATGAGGCGACCCGCGGCGCTCGGGAGCAGATGGGCCACCCCCTCGGTACTCGCATGAGCCCGGTGGGCCGCTCCGAACGCGTCGTTGACGAACACGTCGGCGTACGAGGCGAGAGTTCGCGCCAGCTCGGGATCGTTCTTCGTTTCGCCGGAGTCGAAGCGGGTGTTCTCGAGCAGGGTCACGCTCCCCTCCGGAGCGGCCTCGACGAACTCTCGCTGCTCGCGGCTCGCGGGTCCAGCGGTCGGCCGGTAGCGGACCTCACGTTGGAGCAGCTGCGAGAGGCGCTCGGCGACCGGTGCCATGCGGAAGGCTTCGTCGGGGCCCTTCGGCCTGCCTAGGTGGCTCATCAGGATGAGCGTCGCGTTCCGCTCGAGCAGGGCCTCTAGAGTGGGAAGCGCGGCCCTTATCCGCGAGTCGTCACTCACCCGCCCCTCGCTCAACGGCACGTTGAAGTCGACGCGCACCAGGACGGTGCGCCCGTCGATCTCCAGGTCATCTATGGTGGGCAGCTTCAGAGATTCTTCCCCATCAGTTCCAGGACGTCGACCATGCGGTTGCTGTAGCCGAGTTCGTTGTCGTACCAAACGAACAGTTTGGCCATCTTGCCCATCGTCTTCGTCATCTGGGAGTCGACGATCGCCGAGTGCGGGTTGCCTACGATGTCACGCGACACGAGCGGGTCGCTACTGTACTCGATGATCCCCTTGAGGTCGCTCTCGGCCCGGCGGCAGAGCGCCTGGTTGACCTCCTGAGCGCTCGCTTCGCGGCCCAGGATGGCGGTGACGTCCGAGAGGGAGCCGGTTGGGGTGGGCACCCGGACCGCGACCCCGTCGAACTTGCCCTGGAACTGCGGCAGTACCTTGCCTACCGCCTTCGCCGCCCCCGTGGTGGTGGGGATGATGTTGGTGGCTGCGTTGCGGGCGCGCCGCAGGTCCTTGTGAGGGGCGTCGAGGATGTTCTGGTCGTTCGTGTAGGAGTGGATAGTCGTCATCATCGCCTGCTCCACGCCGAACTCCTCGTCGAGGACGCGCATCACGGCTGCCAACGAGTTGGTGGTGCAGGAGGCGTTGGAGACGATGCGGTGGTTGGCGGGATCGTAGTCTTCGGTGTTGACGCCCAGCATTATGTCGAAGTCGCTGTCGGGCGAGGGGGCGCTGATGAGCACCTTCTTGGCGCCGGCCTCGAGGTGAGCCGCGGCCTTCTCCCGTTTGGTGAAGAGGCCTGTCGACTCGACGACGATGTCGACGTTCATCTCTCGCCAGGGTAGATCGGCCGGATTGCGCTCCTCGGTCACGCGGATGCGGTGTCCGTCCACGATCAATCCCTCGTCGTCGTATTCGACGGTGCCGGGGAAGCGGCCGTAGTTCGAGTCGAAGCGAAGCAGCTGAGCCATCACTTCGTTCGGCATCAGGTCGTTTATCAGAACGACGCTATCGCCCATCCCCCGCTCGTGCAGGATCCGGAAGATCTGGCGACCGATGCGCCCGAAGCCGTTGATACCGATGTTCATGTTCGCCTCCAGAGGACTGTCTCGCTCATAGCATCCGCCGCCCCTGGCCCTTCGTGACGATCGACCTCAGAGCCGGTCGGAGCCCGCTTCAATCGCGCCGATTCTAACCCGCAGGTCGTTCCGTGTCCGTCAGGGCCGGTCACTGCCCGTCGGGGCGCCCCCGATCGGACCGGGCCTGCTGAACCATCTGTTCGGGTGTGGCGTGGGCTGCTCGGCTCGCGTAAGAGTGCTGTCAGGTCGTATCGGCGAAGGTAGGGCATGACAGCGGCCCTGAACAAGCCGCCTGCAACATGCCTGGTCCCGTGTTCGCTCCCGCATTCGGAGGGACACGAGCGACGCCTCGTGGAGTTGCAGAAGTCGTGATCGGCAAGTCCCTCCGGGAGTTCTTGATTCCTCGCGCACTGACCGGGTTCGGTGCGGTCGTGATGCTCGGACTCTGTCTCCTCGAGGCACTGTTCTCCGGTCTGACCTCGAGCTTCTTCGCGTACCTGGCGTTGACAGCGCTCAGCCTGCAGAGGGCGTTCGACGATCGCCTCGGCACGAGAGTCGGCTATTGGGTGAACAGCTACAGCGAGTGGGCCCTCGTGCTTCTCGTCTGCCTTCCACTCGTAGGCGGGGTCATCCCACGTGTCGACGACCTCCCGATCTTCGCCCATGTGGATGTCGAGGCACGGTCGCTCGGCAGCAGCGCCACAGTCAGGGCCGATATCGCCCCGCCGGGGCACCGTTTCGTCGTCGTCGAAGCGGTCGTGAAGCCGAGGATGCTCGCCAACGTCGGCTACCTCTACTACGGGGACTTCCTGCTACATGCCGGGGGTACGAGCTTCGAGGTCGCCCACTCGTCGCTCGAGGTGCCCGGTGCCTGTCGCGACCTGCCTCGCACTCGCCTTAGAGCGACGCGCTGCAACCTCGTCTTCGAGGTGCCGCAGGACATCGGCAGCGGCTGGCTCGAGTACGACGAATATCCCTTCGGGGCGAAGAGCGAGGTGTTCAGCCTGCCAGCCAGGCAGGCTCGGGTGCCGCGAGTAGCGATCGAAGTCCTTCATGTCGAGTCCGTGAGCCGGATAGCGCGTCCCTTCGGTAAGAGTGCCGACCAGGACAAGACCTACCTCTACGTCGATCTCCGGCTCGAGTCGGTGGAAGAGCCCAGACCGTTCGAACTCGACACCTTCATACTCGAGGGCGAGGGGTGGGAGGCCTTCGACCGTTCCGACCGGTACGGCGTGAGCGACCCGTGCAGCGGGCTGGTTCTCGATGGAACGGCGACCTGCACGGCGCTATTCGAGGCTCCGCGCGATGCTCGTGAGCCGAGGCTGACCACCCATAGGTACGACTTCGAGGACGACTATGCGGTGGAGATCGCCGGCGTGGCCAGCCTGACCCTGCCCGAGCGATAGCTTCGGCCGTTACTGTCCAGGCCGGCCCCGTCGGCTTTCCTGGCCAGGGGAGGGGAGAGTTTGAACAACGTCCGGTCAACTGTCGAAGTCGAGGTGCGAGAGGGGATGACCTACGAGCTGCCGGGCGAGGACGTGTTCCCCGAGGGCGTCGCTCTCTTGGAAAGGGAAGGCGTCTTCTTCGTGAGCGGCGCCAGGAGCGGCGCGATCTACCGGTGCGAACTGGACTCCGGAGATGTGGTCGAACTGGTGGCGGGGGACGACCGCGAACCGCTCACGACCATAGGGCTCGACATTGATGAGGGCGGCCGGCTGTGGGTTGCCGGCGGTGCGAGCGGGAAGCTCTTCGCGTTCGAGGTCGGCAGCGGTGAGCTGGTGCTGACCCTCTCAACTCCTCCCGCCGATGAAACCTTCATCAACGACCTGGTCGCCTGCCCCTCGGGCGATGTCTACGCGACCGATAGCCTGCGTCCTCTGTTGTTCAGGGTCCGCTCCGGCTCGGTCGAGCCGTGGCTGGACATGAGCGGCACCGCCCTTGAGTCCCGGGAGCCGGGTTCCGACATGAACGGCATCGCGGTCACGGCCGACGAGGAGTTCCTGATCGTGGTGAAGACCGGAACCGGCCAGTTGTTCCGCGTCGAAACGGGGACGGGCCGTGTCGCTGAGATAGACCTTGGTGGCCAGTGTCTGACGGGAGGCGACGGCCTTGTCCTGGAGGACCGGGAACTCTACGTCGTGCGGAACTCGGCAAGGCAGGTCGCGGTCGTCGAACTCGACGCAGACCTTCTGTCGGGAACTGTCGTCGCCAGCCTCAGCGATCCGTCGTTCGAGTTCCCCACCACGGCTGCGAAGGTCGGCAACGAACTGCTGGTGGTGAACTCGCAGTTCGATGTGATGGCCGATGGAAAGCCGCGGCTGCCGTTCCGCGTGTCGCGGGTGCCGCTACCCTAGGACCCACCCAGTCGCCAGCCTCGCTCAGGTTCCCGACGGCAGCGACTTGTCGCTCTACAGAGGTTCCTTCAGCCTGACACTCGCGCCGAAAGTCGCCGGCGACTGCCGCGATCACTCATCGCGCTGTTCGCCCAGCTCCTCGCTCAACCTGCTCAGCTCCTCCATGCTCCGCTCCGTTCGCCTGTCTCGTTCATGCTGGAGCGCCAGGACGTCCGCGGCCCGCAGGCGAACCTCTGCCCCGGAGACCGCGCGCAGCCCCGCGTCCCGCAAGAGTGCGAGCAGCCCCTCGGCAGAGAGGCCGAGGAGCGCGGCCGCCTCGTCCAGGCTCAGTTCTTCGAGCTCACCCCGGCCGCTCACGCCTAGACCTTTCGCAGGCCGATCAGAAGCCGCTCGCCCTCGACCTCGCCCTCCTCGGTGTGCTGAGGGTTCTCGATCGGGCCCAGTTCCAGCGAGTCGGCGAGGACCTCGGAAGCTACTGTTTCGCGGTGTTCACGAAGCGCCTCCACCACCTGGCCGTCGGCCTCCAGGCCCACGGCGATCCTGTCGGACACCTCCAGTCCGGCGTTCTTGCGGGCGTTCTGCACCAGCCTCACCACGTCCCGGCTGATGCCCTCACGCACGAGTTCGTCGGAGAGCCTGGTATCGAGCGCGGCTAGGTAACCGCGCTCTTCGACCGCGGCGAACCCCTCGGGACTCCGCGCGTCCAGCAGGAACGCCTCCGGTTCGAAATCGAATGTCTGACCGTCCAGGTCCAGAGTAGTCGTCTTCCCCTCGCGCACGTTGCGCGCGATCTGCCGGCCGTCCATCCGGGCGAGGGCCTGCCGCATCGCGGGGACCAGTTTGCCCAGGCGCTTACCCACCAGAGGCAGATTCGGCTTCACCTGGTAGTCGACGAAGTCGGTCGTGACGTCCAGGTACCGGGCCCGCTTGACGTTCAGCTCCTCCAGCAGTTCGTGCTCGAGTCGCTTGAGCCCCTCGAGTTCCTCCTCGGAGCGCACCCTCACGAGTACCTCGGGGAGGGGCTGGCGGGTCTTCACTCCGCTCGCAGCGCGGGCCGCGCGGCCCAGCTCTACGACTCTCACGAGAGCTCCCATGTCGCGGAGGAGCTCTTCGTCGAGCAGCTCCTCGCGAACCTCGGGCCAGCGGGCGAGGTGAACGCTCTCCGGTGCCGCCTGGTCCAGGGTTACGACCAGATTGCGGTAGATCTCCTCGGCCGTGAAGGGGGCCATCGGGGCCATCAGCTTGGCGACCGTCACCAGGGCTTCGTACAGCGAGGCGTAAGCGGCCGCTTTGTCGCGGTCGTCCTCGCTCTTCCAGAAGCGGCGACGGTTGCGGCGCACGTACCAGTTCGATAGCTCGTCGACCACGAAATCGCGGACCGCACGGCTGGCTCCGGTCGGGTCGTACTCCTCCAGCATCCTGGTCACATCCCGCACCAGCGCCTCGAGCCTGGCGACCAGCCATCGGTCGATGAGGGGACGGTCCGCGGGTGCCGGCGCCGAAGTCAGGTCCGGCTCGTCGAGGTTGGCGTAGAGCACGAAGAAGTGGTAGGTGCTCCAGAGCGTGTTGAAGAAGTCCCTGACGGTCTCCTCGACGAGGTTCTGACTGAAGCGCTTGGTGGCCCCGGGCGGGCTCGAACTGTAGAGGTACCAGCGCAGCGCGTCGGCGCCCTGGGCGTTCAGGACCGTCCACGGGTCGACCACGTTCCCCTTCGACTTGCTCATCTTTTCGCCGTTCTCGTCGACGATGTGACCCAGGCAGATGACGTTGCGGAACGCTGAGGTGTCGGCTTCCAGTCCGGCGAGCGGCCCACGGTACTCTTCGTCGGTGTTGGTGAGCAGAGTGGCCAGCGCGTGCAGGCTGTAGAACCAACCGCGGGTCTGGTCCACCGCTTCGCAGATGTAGTGGGCGGGGAAGTTCGCCTCGAGCCGCTCGTGAGCGACAGGTGTCGCCTCTTCGCCCTGATAGTGCCATTGGGCGTACGGCATGGCACCCGATTCGAACCAGACGTCGACGGTGTAGGGCACGCGGCGGAACGTCTTGCCGTTCTTCTCGAAGGTTATCTCGTCGACGTAGGGCCGGTGCAGCTCCATGCCCGCGAGATCTTTGCCGGCCAGTTCCGAGAGCTGCTCGAGGCTGCCTACGCAAACTCGCTCGCCGTCTTCGGACTCCCAGATCGGCAGCGGGGCTCCCCAGTAACGCTCACGGGAGAGCGCCCAGTCGACGTTGTTCTCGAGCCACCTTCCGAAGCGGCCCGTCTTGATGTGGTCGGGCACCCAGTTGATCCGGGAGTTGTTCTCGAGCAGCTTCTCCTTGAGGGCCGTGGTCCTTATGTACCAGCTCTTCTTGGCGACGTTCATCAACGGGGTGTCGTCTCGCCAGTTGAAGGGGTAGGCGTGCCGGATGGTGGTCTTGCGGTAGAGCAGGCCTCGCTCGAGCAGGTCGTCGGCGATCTTCTCGTCGGCGTCCTTGAACCACATGTCGGTGTAGGGACCCGGCAGCCGGTCGTAGTCGAGCGGGCGCACCTCCTCCATCACCTTGCCGGTGAGGCCCACCGAGAAGAGGGTGGGCAGATCGTGCACCTTCCCCTTGTCCAGGTCGCCGTAAGCGGGGGCGAGGTGGACGATGCCGGTACCGTCCTCGAGGCTCACGTAGTCGTCGAGCACGACCCGCCAGCCGCCATCCAGGTCGACTCCCGCGGGCCTCTGACCATGGAGGAGCGGCTGGTAGCGCAGCCCCTCGAGCTTCTCGGCCGGGACTTCGAGCAGCCGCTCGTGCGGCGTCTCCCCGAACACCTGATCGACGAGCTCGGTGGCGAGCAGGTAGAGGTGCTCCTGCTCGCTGCCGCCGTGTCTCGAAGGGGCCGCCACGAGCGAGTAGGATGCGTCCGGTTTGACGGCGAGACCAGTGTTGGCGGCCAGGGTCCAGGGCGTCGTCGTCCAGGCGAGGAGGTAGACCGGCCTCGCCTCGCCCGGGCCAAGGATCCCGCGCGAGCCCAGTTCACGCGTATCGGCAGGGAACTTCGGGTAGACGGAAGGGTCTTCGACATCCTCGCGGTAACCGAGCGACACCTCGTGGGACGCGAGGGTGGTGTTCGAGGAGGGGCTGTGCCAGGTGGTCTTGAAGTCCTCGACCAGCAGTCCGCGGTCGAACAGCTCCTTCATCACCCACCAGCACGATTCGATGTAGCCGTTGTCGTAGGTGACGTAAGCCTTCTCCAGGTCGAGCCAGAAGCCGATCCGCTCGGTCATCTCGTTCCACTCCTGGATGTTCTCGAAGACGTAGGAGCGGCACAGTTCGTTGAACTTAGCGATGCCGAACTCTTCGATCTGCTGCTTCGAGGTGAAGCCTAAACGCTTCTCGATCGCTATCTCGACCGGTAGCCCGTGGGTATCCCAACCCCCCTTGCGCCCCACCCGGTAGCCCTGCATCGTCTTGAACCTCGGGAAGAGGTCCTTGTAGGCGCGGCTTATCACGTGGTGTACGCCAGGCTTCCCGTTGGCGGTGGGCGGGCCCTCGTAGAAGACGTAGTTGCCATTCGGCGCCGGCTTGTCGATCGACTTGCGGAAGATGTCGCGCTCGCGCCAGAACTCCACTACCTTCCCCTCCAGTTCGGGGAAGTCGATGCTGTTGGGCACATCATCGAACATCGCGACCTCGCTCTCCGGGGCATAGAAATGCGCCCCGAACGCTCTCGGTCCCGCGGCGCGCTGCCGCTGGGACTCGAGGTTGGGGCGCCGAAGCGCGGTACCACCCAACTTCGCCCCTGCCTCGCGGTTCAGGGGCCTTGCCGGCTACCGACTCGAACGATTCCGAATCGAGAGCCTGACGCTATGACGCGCGTCTCGCGGCTCCATCTACTCGCCTGCCCGGTCGCTGCCGGGCACGGCTTTGGGGGAGCGGCTCGGGGAGGATTTTCGCGATCCCGGTGCCTGCCGGGCTTCCACCATCCCCGGTTCGCTGGTCGGCCCTTCGGACGCTACTCGTTCCCGTCACAGCCGTTTCGGGAGCCGTCTTGCGACGTTCCCGGGTGACCCCTACGCTTTACAAGCGCAAGTCACCCTGCATATACTAAACGGTAGCAGCAGGCATCCGACATAGTCAACGAGACCTTGTCAAACAGCCGCTGCGTTCCTCATCAAACCTGGTCTTGGCGGATGGCGCAGGGCACCGCCGCATTTCCAGGGTGAGAGAGCGCCGGAGCCGAGTTGACCCGGGCGAATTTCCACGGTACTTCCAGTTTGAGAGGCAAGACCATGATTGGCGAGTCGAAGCAGTCCAGAGGCGACGTGCAGCGCCCCCTCGGGGAAGTTGCGTCATGAGTCCGCGTCCCCGTAAGTCCGACTCGGAGGTGGTTGCCACGGCAGACGAACCAGGCGAGCAGCAGCCCAAGCGGCGGGGCAGACCGCGCAAGAAGCAGGATGGTGGCGGAGGCTCGGGTGGCGGGCGCAAGAAGAAGGTGAACGCCGAGAAGGCGGCGGCCGCTGCCGCCGAAGCCGAAACCGCCGAGGAGGCGCGCCAGGTCGAGGCCGAACTCGCCCGTGAAGCCGAGGGCAGCGAGTCGAGCGAAGAGACGGGAAGTGACGGTCAGGCCGACCAGGAGCGCCACGGTGGCCGCAACCGGCGTTCGCGCGGCGGCAACAATGGCCGTAAACAGGGCCTCAACTACCGCGACCTGCAGTCGAAGATCGTTCCCGAACTTCACCTCATCGCCAAGGAGGTGGGCCTCGAGGAGTACCGCCAGATGGAGAAAGACGATCTGGCGATCGCCATCCTCGAGCGCTCCTCGGAGGCCGAGGGACTCAAACTGGTCCGCGGCTACCTCGAGATCTCCTCGGACGGCTACGGTTTCCTTCAGGAGTCGCTGCTCCAGAACAACACCCGGCAAGTGATCGTGTCGGCCGGCCTCATCAAGCAGTTCCGGCTCAGGACAGGCGACTACATCCTCGGCAAGGCTCGGCGACCCCGCGACAACGAGCGCTACGGCACCCTGATCAGGGTCGAGGCCGTGAACGGCGTGGACCCGTTCCAGGCAGCCAGGCGCCCCCGCTTCGACGACCTGGTACCCACCTTCCCAGAGCGGCGCATCACCCTCGAGACGACCCAGAATGAACTCTCTGCCCGCGTTATCGACCTGCTCGCTCCCATCGGGCGCGGTCAACGTGGTCTGATCGTCGCTCCGCCCAAGGCCGGTAAGACGACCCTGCTGAAGTCGATCGCCCATGCGGTGAGCACCAACGAGCCCGACATCAAGGTGATCGTGCTGCTGGTGGACGAGAGGCCCGAGGAGGTCACCGACTTCCGCGAGTCGGTCGAAGGGGTCGAGGTCATCGCCTCCACCTTCGACGAGCCTCCCGCGAACCACATACGGGTCGCCGAGTTCGTGCACGAACGCGCTCGACGTATCGTCGAGGAGGGCGGACACGTGATGATCCTGCTCGACTCGATCACCCGCCTGGCCCGTGCCAACAACCTGGTGACGCCGGCCACCGGTCGGACCCTCTCCGGCGGCCTCGATTCGAGCGCCCTCCACTGGCCCAAGCGTTTCCTGGGCGCCGCTCGCAACATTCGCGGGGGCGGCTCGCTGTCGATCCTTGCGACCGCCCTCGTCGAGACGGGTTCGCGCATGGACGACGTGATCTTCGAGGAGTTCAAGGGCACCGGCAACATGGAGCTCCACCTCTCCAGGCGCCTCGAGGAGCGACGCATCTTCCCGGCCATCGACATCCTCAAGTCGGGTACTCGTCGTGAGGACCTGCTCCTCACCGAGGCCGCGCTCGCCAAGATGTGGCTGCTGCGCAAGGTCATCTCCGACATGGATGCCGCGGAGGCGATGGAGATGCTGCTGTCGCGTTTGTCACGCACGAAATCCAATGAGGAGTTCCTCTCCACGCTGGGACAGGGGTAACGCTAGCCTGACTCCATGTCGGGCTTCACCAGGGCGCCGCGGCTCAGGCTCGTCGGCGCCCTTTCTCTATCTGGGCGCCGAGCCAGGCGACTTGCTCACGCTTCGGTGCTCCTGGCCCTGCTGCTGTGCGGTCCAGCGTTCGCCCAGCGCCAGCACCTGGTCCGGCCCGGGGACACCCTCTACGCACTGGCCGACCTCTACGGAACGACCGTCGAGGCGCTACGGCAGGAGAACGACCTGAGCGGCAGCCTGTTGCGCGTTGGGCAGCTGCTGGAGCTGCCTTCGCAGGGGGGCTTCCGTTTCGCGCAGGCGGTGGCAGGGGAGACGGTCGCAGCGCTGGCCGCCCGCCTGGGCCTCACCGAGACCGCCCTCAGAACTGCGAATCCCGGACTGGGCGACGCGCTGACCCCCGGTACGAGGGTTCGGGTGCCGCCTGGCGACGGGGTGAGCCTGCGCCTCGCGGAGGGCGATTCACTCCTCGAGTTGGCGATGGAGTACGGCATCTCGCCCTCCGGGCTGCTGGAGGCGAACGACCTCGAACACCTGGCGGCGGTGGCGCCCGGCGAATGGGTCTATCTGCCGGTACCGCCCCGCTCCCTCGCTGTAGGCGGTGCGGCGGAAGTGTCGCGGCCGCGCGCCGATCCGGTCGTGGCCGACCGCGAGTGGCACGCGCGCCAACAGGAGAGGCTGCTGTCGCAGGCGCCATCACTGCTGGCCGAGTTCTCGCCCAGGGCGAGCGTGTTCGTCATGCCTCTGGCGGGTCGACTCAGCTCGGCCTACGGCTGGCGCAATATCTCCGTGGGCGGCAACCGCTTCCACGGCGGCATCGACCTCGCCGTCGACTCGGGTACGCCGGTGGCCGCGGCACTAGACGGCGTCGTCGTGCGGTCCGGTTGGGTTGGTGCCTACGGGTACGCTGTCTATCTCGAGCACGGCGACGGGCTCCAGACCCGCTACGCGCACCTCAGCGAGCTCCTGGTCGAGGTCGGCGACAGCGTGAGGCAAGGCGATATCATCGCCAGGACGGGTAGTACCGGCGCCTCCACGGGACCCCATCTCCACTTCGAGATCAGGGTTCAGGGGCAAGCGGTCGATCCACTGACGCTGCTCTCACGCTGACTCCCCGGGTGGTGCGAGCCCTCCAGAACGGGCTCGGCGTGGACAACGGGCACAGACCACGCTAGGATAGCGCCGGTAGAGTACTCGAAGTGGCCAAGGTCTTGTTGCTGGACAATCAGACGCACATGCTCGAACTCCTGAGGTCGAAGTTCGAAGTCGAGGGGTTCGAGGTGTTGGCGTGCGAGAGCGGCGAAGAGGGTGTGGCGGTCGCCGAGAGGGAGTTGCCTGACCTGATCGTGCTCGACGAGCGACTACAGGATGCCGATGGCACGTTCGTTTCCGAGCGGCTCCAGGCGAGCGAGCTGGCCGGCGAGATCCCGGTGATCCTCCTCACCTCGCGCGCTTCCGAGGGTGGCGCCGGTAAGAAGGACGGTAACTCCCAGGCGGTGCAGATGCCGTTCCGCCCCAGCCAATTGATGGCGCTCGTGCGAGAGAACCTCTGACGGCCGAAGGGCGCCGGCCCCATCGTTGACCCTCCTACGGGGTCGGCTTATACTGACGACAGTTCGGAATCATTCCGATTCGAGGTGTAGTCATGTGGGTATCCACCAAGGCACAGTACGGCATGAGGGCGCTGGTCGAGGTGGGACTCAGCGGGGGTAAGCCGACCAGCCTCAAGGTCGTCGCCGACCGCCAGAACTTGAGCCAGCAGTACCTGGAGCAGATCTTCGCGGTGCTGCGCCGGGCAGGATACGTCGAATCGGTTCGGGGCGCACGCGGCGGCTACCGGATCGCCAAACCGCTCGACCAGATCGATGCGCTCGAGGTGGTCGAACTGCTCGAGGGAAGCGTCGCTCCCGTCAACTGCATCGAGGATGCCGAGGCTTGCGGCCACACCGGCAACTGTTCCACGGAGTCGCTGTGGCGGCGGGTGGACGGCGCGGTGCGCGAGGTGCTCAGATCCACGACCCTGGCCGATCTCGTGGCCGAGCGGGAACTGCTCCAGATCGAAGCCCTGCCACCGGAATTCGCCGGGGCCTGACCGAACCTCAGCCATGAACCGAACCGCCGGCGACATCTATCTGGACCACGCCGCGAGCACGCCGCTCGACCCTCGGGTCAAGCGGAAGATGTTCGAGGTGGCCGATGAGAGTTTCGCCAACCCGTCGAGCATCCACGCGCCCGGTCGCCGGGCCAGGCGCATAGTCGAGGAATCGCGAGAAGCAGTTGCGGAAGCGATCAACGCCAAGCCCAGGGAGATCGTCTTCACCTCCGGTGCGACCGAGGCAGACAATCTAGCTCTCGTCGGATTGCGCAACACGAACGGCCGGACCGGCTTGCTGACCAGCCCACTCGAGCACAGCGCGGTGCTGGCCACAGCCGGGTTCCTGCAGCGAACGGGCAGAGAGGTCTCCTTCGCCGCGCCTACTGCCGCCGGGGAGATCGACATCGACGCGTTGCAGGAGGCCCTGACCCCGTCAGTAGGCGTGGTCGCCCTCATGCTGGTGAACAACGAGGTCGGGATACGGACCGATATCGAACGGCTGGCCGCAGCGGCGCACGAGGCGGGCGCGCTACTCTTCTGCGACGCCGTCCAGGCGTTCGGCTTCGAGGAGATCGACGTGAACTCCCTGGGCGTGGACGCCCTGGCCCTCTCTGCCCATAAGGCGTACGGCCCCAAAGGGGTGGGCGCGTTGTGGCTCCGCGAGGGGGTCGAGCTCGAGGCCGTGACGCACGGGGGCGAGCAGGAGCGAGGCTACCGGCCAGGTACGTTGAACACCTTGGCGATCGCCGCTCTGGGCGAGGTCGCCAGGATCGCCCGCGATGAAGCGGCGGCTCATGGCGTTCAGGTGGGGGAGATGCGCGACCGCTTCGAGGCGCTGCTGGATGGGGCGGAAGGCATCAGGGTGAACGGCGCAGCGGCGCCACGCGGCCCGAAACACAGCAGCGTGAGCGTCACCGACGTCGACGGCGAGGCGCTCCTGATGAGCCTCGACACTGCTGGCGTCTTCGCCAGCACCGGCTCGGCCTGCTCGGCCGGTTCCGTGAACCCGTCGCACGTGCTCACCGCCCTCGGTCTGCCGGCTCAGGAAGCGAAGTCCACGGTGCGCTTCAGCTTCGGTAGCGGCGTGCGCGAGGAACAGGTGGAGGAGGCCGCGGCCCGGTTCCTCGAGGCGGTCGAACGCTGCCGCACGATCTTCGCCTAACTGGACGGCCGATCAATCCAACTGGGAGTCAGCCAGCCTGGCTGCGCGACGCCGGCGGATCCGTCTATCTGCGATCGGGTCTGGACGCTCAGGCGGTCTTGCGCCGCTCCGCTTCGTCCAGCACTCGGCCAGGGAAGTCCAGGTTCGATTCGTCGATACGGATGCGGGAGATGTCCGATCCCGGCACCTCGTACATCAGGTCGAGGAGCGTCTGCTCCATCACGGAGCGGAGGCCGCGCGCACCGGTCTTGCGGTCGAGTGCACGGCGCGCCACGGCCCGCAGGGCCTCGTCGGTGAACCGCAGTTCGACGCCCTCGAGGGCGAAGAGCTCCTGGTACTGCCGCACCAGCGCGTTCTTCGGCTTCGTGAGCACGCTCACGAGGGCGCCCAAGCTCAGGTCGTGGAGGCGAACGGTCACCGCTAGGCGGCCGATGAGCTCGGGGATGAGCCCGAACTTCATCAGGTCCTCGGGGATGACCTCGGCGTTCTCCAACGCGTCTTCGGCGGCTCCACGGCTGGTCTGGAAGCCGACCCTGGACACGTCTACGCGGTTGCGGACGATGTCCTTGATCCCTTCGAAGGCGCCTCCGCAGATGAACAGGATGTTGCCCGTATCGACCGGGATGAGCTCCTGGTGCGGGTGCTTGCGCCCGCCCTGAGGCGGCACGTGGGTAACGGTGCCCTCGATCATCTTGAGGAGCGCCTGCTGCACCCCTTCCCCGGAGACGTCGCGGGTGATCGAGACCCCTTCCGACTTTCGTGCGATCTTGTCGATCTCGTCGAGGTAGATGATGCCGCGCTCAGCCGCCTCGACGTCGTAGTTGGCCGTCTGGAGGAGTCGCAGGACGATGTTCTCGACGTCGTCGCCCACGTAACCGGCCTCGGTAAGGGTGGTGGCGTCGGCGATGGCGAACGGCACCTGCAGGATGCGGGCGAGCGTCTGCGCCAGGAGGGTCTTGCCGGTCCCGCTCGAACCGATGAGCAGGATATTCGACTTCTGTATCTCGGCCTCGGGGTTCTGCAGGCGCCGGTAGTGGTTGTAGACGGCGACCGACAGGATCCTCTTGGCCTGCTCCTGCTCGATGACGTACTGGTCGAGCATGCTCTTGATCTCACGAGGCGTGGGAAGTCTGAGCTGATTCGGGTAGCTGGGCGACTTGCTGGCCAGGACCTGCGAGATGCGCCCCACGCAATCGCTGCAGATGTGGGCGTTGCCGTCCTCGGAGGCCACCAGTTGGCGGACCTCGCTGTGGGCTCGTCCGCAGAAGTTGCAGCGGGGCTCGGTCATCGTCAGCGGTTCCCGTTCCCTGGCAGGTTGCGGAAGCGGGCGGCGTCCCTGGGCGAGATGGCGTCGTCGATGAGACCGTACTCCTTCGCTTCCTGGGGGTTCATGAAGTAGTCCCGCTCCAGGTCGCGACGGATCTGCTCGCGCGGTTTGCCGGTGTGACGTTCGTAGATCTGCTCCATGATGTCACGGATGTCCAGGTACTCTCTCGCCATTATCTCCAGATCGGGCAGCGAGGAGCGAGGGAAGCCGGCCGAGCCGGCGTGGATCATGATGCGGCTGTTGGGAAGCGCCACCCGGTGTCCCGGCTCGCCGGCCATCAGCATCACCGATCCCATCGACATGGCGATGCCTACGCAGTTGGTGTAGACGGGGGCCGAGATGTACTGCATCACGTCGTAGATGGCGAGGCCCGAGTAGACCTCTCCGCCGGGACAGTTGATGAACATGTTGATCGGCTGCTCGTTCGACTGTGAATCGAGCAGGAGCAGCTGAGCGACGATGACGTTGGCGACCTCGGAATCGATCGGCTGTCCGAGGAAGATGATCCGTTCCTTGAGAAGACGGCTGTAGACGTCGTAGGTCCGCTCGCCGCGGCCGGTCTGTTCGATGACGTAGGGAACGAGCGGCATGTTTACTCCTTGGAGAGAAGGCGGTGGTGTCTGGTCATCGGGTCAGTATCGGTCCTGATCGGAGCTGGTTCCGTCAGGGAGGTCACGTGCGCCGTTACCGGCGCTCCTCCGCCGGCTCGCCTGCGCCCTCCGGATCGTTCTCGCCGTCGGCTGCGGCGCCGGCAACCGGTTCCTGTCCGGCTCCCGCCTCCGTCGCCTCCTGGTCGCTGCTCACCTCGGCGGCTTCCTGTCCTGCGCTCGCCTCCGCCGGCTCCTCGCCACCGCTCACCTCGGACACGTCCTGGTCGGTCGGCTCCTCATCACGTTGAGCCGCCAGCCGCTCCTCGACCGCCTCACGAAGTGCTCGGTCGCGAGTGAGCAGGAACCGGTAGTTGCGCAGCCACTCCTCGCCACGCTCGCGGCGCAACCGCTCGACGTCCATGCCCTGCTGCAGTGCCAGCTGCCGCAACGCCGCCTCGAACTCGGCATCGCTGATGGTGGTCCCACGAACCTCGAGCAGCCGCTCGAGTACCAGGTCGCGTCTCACGCCCTTCTCGGCGGCTTCCTGCAGCTCCTTCTCGAACTGCTCCCGACCGTCGTTGGCGTCGAGCTGTTCGACGTACTTCTCGAGCGTCAGGCCACGGCGCTTCAGGTCCTCGGTCAGGTTCTCGAGCAGGTCTATGCGTCTGCGCTGCACCAGGCTGCGCGGCAGCTCGAACGTGGAAGCAGCCATCAGCTTGTCCACGAACTCGTCACGCTGCTCCTCCAGCGCTTCCTGGTCGAGTTGGGCCTGGAGGCTCTCACGGATCCGCGCTTCGGTCTCCTGCCAGTTATCGAAGCCGAGCGTCTTCGCGAACTCGTCGTCGGGCTCGGGCTTCTCCTTCTCCTTGACATCCTTGATGCGGATGTCGAGGGTCGGAGGCGGCTGGGTTTCGCCCTCCTCCGACTCGGCCGTCTCCGGCTGCGCCGCCAGTTCCAGCTTCACGACCTCGCCCGCCGACTTGCCGATCAGCTGCTCAGCGAGTTCGTCGGACACCTCCTCGAGGTCGATCGGCATCGTGGAGGCCGCTTGAGGTGCCTCCTCGCCTTCTTCCTCGCTCGAGACCGTCTCGACGAGAAGGTAGTCACCTGCCTGTACCGCCCGATCGACCGGTACCATGGTCGCGTTCTCGCTCTGGAGCCGCGCGACCGTCTGAGCCACCATCTCGTCATCGACCCGCCGCCCCTCGCTGTCGATGACGATCTCCTCGAGAGATGGGAGTTCGATCTCGGGGTAGAGGTCGACGTGCAGTTCGAAGGTGAAGTCCTCCCCCTCGTTCGGGGTCCCGCCGTGCACGTGCGCATGCACCGGGCTCAGCTCGAACTGCTTCATCGCCTGCGGGTAGCTGCTCTCGATCAGGTCCTCGCGGACCTCGCCTTCGAGTGCCTCCTTGCCGATCCGCTTCACCAGCACGCCTCGAGGAGCCTTGCCGGGCCTGAACCCTGGCACCCGCACCTGGCGCGACAGTTGCCGGAGCACGCGGTCGTAGGCCTTGTCGACGTCTGCTGCCGGTACCGTCACCTCTACGGTCGCCTCTACCGACTTTCTTTCCTTGAGCTTGGCTTCCATCGAAGACTCCTTGTCGCCGGATCCCTGGCGGGTTGCGCACTAACCATGCGCCTTCTCGGCAAAAAAAGCGGCAAGCGGGAGCTTGCCGGTGTTGGTGCGAGGAGCGGGACTTGAACCCGCACGGCCAAGCCACCAGATCCTAAATCTGGCGCGTCTACCAATTCCGCCATCCTCGCGCGCTTGTGGTGCCTCCCCGCGGGCAGGCACCACTGGGCGATATGGGGTGGATGATGGGATTCGAACCCACGACCCTCGGAACCACAATCCGATGCTCTAACCTACTGAGCTACATCCACCGCGGTCGCAAACCACACTTTACCAGACCACGGGCCTTCGGTCCTTACCCGAACTACCTGCCACGGCCGCCTGTTCGCCGGCCCTGGCCGGTGGCTCCCCGGCGCCGTGCGCCTGACCTGCCGGCCGCGCGCCTGCCGATATTAGCACCACCGGGCGTCGAGGCGCTATCCGGCGAGGGACGCCGAAGTAGTCGATCCTCTGTTCCATATAGGGCGCTCCTCCCTGAACGCAACCACCAGTCTCATAAGCTGACACCGCCGGCTCGATTACCTGGAACAACATCATTTGCTCGCTCTGTACTGCCGTTGGACTTCGGTTCGGTGGGCCATGAAACCGCACAGCGGACCGGCGTTTCCCGCTGGAAGTGGTGCACCAGGAAGGATTCGAACCCTCGACCAATCGCTTAGAAGGCGACTGCTCTATCCACTGAGCTACTGGTGCCCGCCATGTCCATAGAGTGCCGGTTGCCCGGCCGGGATGGGATTGGAGCGGGAGACGGGATTCGAACCCGCGACATACAGCTTGGAAGGCTGTCGCTCTACCAACTGAGCTACTCCCGCCCGACCTGCGGCGCTACTCGCCGACTTCCGTCCTGCCGGGCCATCGTGGTCGGGGCGGCTGGATTCGAACCAGCGGCCCCCTGCTCCCAAAGCAGGTGCGCTACCAGACTGCGCCACGCCCCGCCAGCCAACCCGTGGGCGGCATCTCGCGAAGGCCGCCGCCGTCGCTGGCAAGGCGAAACGCCTGACCGGCGACAGCGAACGAGTATATCACCGGCGATTCGGCGCCTGCAACCACGTTAGAACGCCTGTTCGGTCGACCTGAACCGCGTCCTGGACGGCATATGCCGGCCCGGTGGTAGCATCCAGACAACGTCGCCGGGAGGACACGTGCTATCCTTTCGCTGTGTCTGAACCTCCAAGTTCCATGCTGCTTCAGGCAGCCGACCTACCAGTCATAGACTTTCCCCTGTTGACAACACCGCAGTTCTTCGCAGGACTCCTCCTCCTCGTGCTCAGCGCGGCCTTCAAGGCAGCGGTTCGGGCCCTGGACAGCGACTCCTCGTCGATGGTTGCCGCCGACGTGCCACGTCTGCGCCTGGCAGCCCGGCTGGCGCAGTACCTGTCTCTCGTCGCGGGCACGGTCGTCCTCGTGACCCCGGACGGTTCGGCGGGCCGGACCGCCATCCTGCTCCTGTTCGTCTTCTTCCTCTATCTCGTGCTGCTCCTCACCGGCCGGGTCGCTGCGACCTTCGCACCGGCCGGAATGCTGCGACTGATGAACCTGCCCTTGCGGGCCTGGTCGGTGATCGCCGCGCCGCTCGTGGGGATCAGTTATCGCGCGGACTCGTGGGTGCAACGTCGACGCAGGGGGGAACAGCGTGACGAGGACGAGAGGCTCCAGGAGTGGCTCGAGTCGAGCGGCCTCAGCGGTGACGATCTCGCGCTGCTGCGCAACGCCGTCCGATTCCGGGAACGGACGGTCGGCGAGGTGATGGTGCCCAGGCCCGACGTGATCTGGCTGTCGCTGGACGACGATCCCCAAAGGGTGATGGAGCGCGTGCGCGAGAGCGGTCACAGTCGTTTCCCGCTCTGCGACGAGTCACCCGACAAGCCTTTGGGCTACGTCCATGTACGCGACATGGGCCTTCTCGCCAGGGCTCCCTCCGGCAGGGAGTTGCGTCGGGTGGCGCGCCCCGTGAGCTTCGTGCCCGAAACGGCAGACGCCACCTCGTTGCTGCGCCGGTTCCAGCGTGAGCAGGGCCACATGGCGGTGGTCGTTGACGAGTTCGGCGGGACGGCCGGCATCGTCACGCTCGAGGACCTGCTCGAGGAACTCGTCGGCGAGATCCGGGACGAGTTCGATGACGAGGAGGAGGTCGAGGTCACCAGACTCCAGAGCGGGGAGGTCCTCGTCGACGGCGGAGTCAGGCTCGACGATCTAGAACGGGACTTCGGCGTCAGCTTCGGCGACGTGGATGAGGAGACGGTCGGCGGCTTCGTCTTCGGCCGGCTCGCTCGCGAGGTCAGTGCCGGTGACGAGGTGGGCGTCGAGGGAGCGATACTTCGCGTCGAAGGGGTCGAGGGGCTGCGCGTGACGAGGGTCCGTGTGATCCCGGCCACTCCGGCAGAGGCACCAGAACCGGCCTGATCTCGATCAGTCGCCGACCCGCTCCACCACGATCCCACACAGCTCCTCCAGCGCGATGCCGGTCCACTCGCGTAGTTCTTCGGTGAGAGGCAGGCGAGCGATCCGGTCCGGTTCGTACCAGTCGAGTTCGGGCACCGAGGGACGTAGCCGGCCGTCGTACGGCTCGATAGGGCGGGCGAAGTAGATGAGGTCGATATGCTCGTGCCCCGGTTCGATCAGCTCGAGCTGAACCCCACGGGGACGCACCAACTGTCGCGGCTCGCTCACCCGGAGAGCGCGCTCCCCGACCAGTTCCACGCGCACGCCCGACTCTTCCGAAACTTCGCGGACGGCCGCCTCGTCGGGTGTCTCGCCCGGCTCGAGGTGGCCGCCGCAGGGGAGCCAGATACCGAGTTTTGCGTGACGATGGAGGAGGAGACGCCCCTGCCACGCCACGAAGGCGGTGGCCGTGAAGTGCCTCTCGAGCGCGCCGGTCACCTGCTCCCGCTCAGGAGGCCATGACCAGCGGTATGGGCAGTGACCGGCCGGCATCGGGTGCCTCCTGCACGCTCCCGTACAGGGTGTGCGGTGTCGCCTGGTCGATCCGCACCCGGTGGAGCCCCATCCTCTTCACCTGGCCCTGGGGGACCAGAACCGTATGGTTCTGGTCGCTGTGTCCCATCACCAGGTCGCCCTCGCGGGCCGGCTCCTTGATGAGCACCCGTAGCTCCCGCCCAACGAAGCGGTTGTTCGACTCGAACGCGAGCCTCTTCTGCAGGTCGATGAGGCGCTGGAGCCGCTCGGTCTTGACCTCCCGGGGCATATCCTCGAAATGCTTGTGAGAGGGAGTGCCGGGACGAGCCGAGTAGATGAACATGTAAGCCTGATCGAACGCCGCCTCCTCGAAGAGCGAAAGAGTCAGCCGGAAGTCCTCCTCGGTTTCCCCCGGGAAGCCCACTATGACGTCGGTCGAGATGACGACATCGTCCACCTTGGCCCGGATCTCGCGGATTATCTCGAGGTAACGATCGCGTCGGTACTCCCGCGCCATCCGTCTGAGGATCCGGTCGGAACCGGACTGGAAGGGCAGGTGGATGTAGTTGCAGATGTTCGGTTCCTCTGCGATCGCATCGATGATGTCCGAGGTGAAGTTCATCGGATGCGAGGTGGTGAACTTGACGCGGGGTATGCCGATCCGCGCAACCTGCCGGAGCAGTTCGGCGAACGAGGGGAGTTCGGGGTCGTCCAGCCCGTAGCTGTTGACGTTCTGGCCCAGGAGGTAGAGCTCCTGCACCCCTGCCGCTACCATCGTCCGTGCCTCATCGAGGATGGTTGCGGCCGGCCGTGAGACCTCGGGTCCGCGGGTGGTGGGCACGATGCAGTAGGTGCAGTGGTGGTTGCAGCCGCGCATTATGGTCAGGAAGCCGGTGAGTGTGTCCGGGGCGGGCGGCTGGTAGGTCTGCAGGTCGTCCTTGAACGCCAGGCTCTCGAACCGCTCCCTGCCCGCCTCGATCTCTTCGACGGCGGGGACGATGTCGGTGATCGCGCCCGGGCCGATGAGGATGTCGACCTCGAACTTGCGGGCGATCTCCTTGCCCTCGTCGAGCTGCGCCAGGCAGCCCATCAGCGCTACCGTCAGGTCGCGCCCGGCCTGCTTCTCCTTGCGGAGCTCACCCAGCAGCGAGACGACCTTCTCTACCGGTTTTCCCCGCACCGCGCAGGTGTTGAGCACTATCAGTTGGGCGTCCTTCGCGTGATTCACGAGCTGATGCCCCGCCGCCACCAGTTCCGACTGGATGGTGTGCGTGTCGTACTCGTTCATCTGGCAGCCGTAGGTGAGGACGTGGGTCAGCACATCGGAAACTCTACCAACTGGCGCCCTGGGGCGGGGGAGAGCGGTTGACGGCGGCGCTCTACTCGGCCACCTTCGGTATCAGGGTGACCTGCCACAGGTATTCCCGGCCCAGCTCGTCCGCAACGGCCGCATAGCGTTCGAACAGGGAGTGCAGCTCCAGCTGCAACCTGCGGGCGTCCTCCTCCTGTAGGCGGATCACCTGGCTGAAGTCGTAGGCCGCTGGCACTCCCGGGTCGCCGATGATGAACGGTGTGTGGGGATCGGCGGCCGAATCGTTCCACACCCGGCCCTCGCGGGTGCGGTAGATTCGCTGCCCCCGCCGGCCGGTCTGTCGCAGCAGTGCCGCCGAACTGTGGACCACTTCGCGGCTGAACTCCTCCATCTGCTCGGCCAGACGCTCTTCGAGGGTTGCGAACGGCGTCACGTCGAACGGAACGAAGTAGGCGTCGCCGCTCGAACGGTAGATCTTGATCGGCCGGCCGGCGCGCGGCTCGACGCGGACTATCCTCAGCAACCCGGCAGCCAGGAAGCTCCGAACCCGGTAGAGCATCGTGTCGGTCGAGCAGCCCAACTCCCGGGCAGCCTCGCTGACACTCTTCTCGCGAGCCATGAACGGTTCGAAATACCTGAACGCCTCGCGGTCGCTCAGCAGTTGGGCTTGCCGAGGGTCCTGCACGGTCGTCCATGTCTCGACCGCGGAGCTACCGTAATCAGCCTCTCGCATTTCAAGTAGAACCCTATCAGACTTACTCCCATGACCGAGTCCCTCCCCGGACGACTATGGAATCGCGACTACCTCGCCTACCTTCTCGGCATCGCCTTGACCGCCCTCGGCGATGCGTTCGTGCTCGTCGCTCTACCGTTCCTGGTGCTGGAGCTCACCGACTCGCCTGAGGCCCTTGCCACCGCGGTGCTCCTGGGCACCCTTCCGCGCTTCCTGGGTCCCATCACCGGGGCGCTCGCTGATCGCCTTCACCTCCGCATCCCTCTGATGACCAGCAGCCTGCTCCGGGCCACCCTCTTCGCCGGAATGGCGCTCCTCTACATGGACGGGTCGTTACCCCTCTGGGTCGTCTACGGCGGGGCGTTCCTCAACGGTCTGCTGACCAGTTTCATCTTCGCCGCAGGGATGGTGCTGGTGCCCAACCTGGTTCCACGTTCGGAACTCGCCCGCGCCAACAGTTTCATGCAGGCGGCGTTGATGGGGCTGCCTCTCGTCGGACTCGGTGCGGCCGGCGCGCTCGTCGGAGTACTCGGAGTGGGAGGCACGATCCTGGTCGCTTCGCCCTGCCTCCTGGCCCTCTTCGGGTCCGCTGCGCTCATCCGCTTCCCGCCCAGACCGCGTCAGTCCGAAGGTCTCGACTTCCTCGGTGACATGGCGGCAGCCGGTCGCTACCTGCTGGCCAGCGCTCCCTTGGCCTTCCTGCTGCTCATGAGCCTGGTGTTGAACGCCTGCCTCAACATGCTCAACGTAACGATGCCGGTGGTGATGGAGGAGACAGGCCGAGGCGCCCAAGGCTTCGGACTCTTCGAGTCTTCGTTCTCGGCCGGGATGCTGCTAGGGATCGCGGCCGTGAGCGTGGTAGCCAGGTCGCTCCCCGCTCGCTTCCAGATAAGCGTCTCCCAGGTCTTCATGGCCCTGGGCCTGGCGATCCTGTCGCTGGGCGGGTTCACCAACTATCTGGGAGGTGGCTTCGTGCTCGGGCTCGGTCTCGGCTTCTCCGAGGTGGCGGCCGTGACCCTGCTCCAACTGGCCGTGCCCGACGGCATGCGGGGCAAGGTGCTCGGCATCGTCTTCACGGCCAATGCGCTCGGGCTCGCCATCGGTGCCTGGCTCGCCGGAGTCCTCGTGGGGGTAGTGCCGATGTCGGCCATCTACCTCGTTGGCGCGGGCACGGTCGCCGTTATCGCGGTCGCCTGGACGCTGCTCCACATCCAGCAGCGGGAGCAGCTCGAACGCCTCATGGAAGCGGCTGCCTGAGTAAGGACTCCGTAAGAGGTAGCGGTTAAGATCGCGCCATGATGCGTCACCTCCTCATCGTCCTCGTCGTGTCGCTCGGCCTGGCTGCCTGCGCCCCTGCCACCGTCGAGGTCGCCCCCGAAAACGGCGCCTCCAACGAATTCGCCGACGGCCGCCTCTCTCCCGGCGACAGCCAGCTCGACTCGGGCGAGTACTTCGAGGCGCTCTCGTACGCTGGCCAGGCCGGCCAGTTCGTGACCATCTCGCTTCACTCCGACGAGTTCGATCCCTACCTGATCGTGCTCGACCCGAACGGCGCGAAGGTCGCCGAGATCGACGACAGCGCCGGCTACGGCCTCGACATAGTCCTCTCGTTGAACCTGATGACCAGCGGGGCCTACACCCTGGTCGTGACCTCGTACGAGCCCGGGGAGACGGGCACCTTCACCCTGAGCGTGGAAACCGGACCGGAGGATGGCGCAGCTCCCGTCTGGCAACCGGGCGGCCGAACCTGAGCGAGCCCGCCTGACGGATACTCGAACGAGATAGGCTGTCACGAGCGCGATCGAACCGCGCGACGGGAGGTGCTTCTCGCTGGCCGCTTCAAGAAGGAACGCGATACTGCAGGCGCTCCTCGTCACCTTCCTCTGGTCCACGTCGTGGGTGCTCATCAAGATCGGCCTTGCCGATATCCCGCCCCTGACCTTCGCCGGACTCCGCTACTTCCTGGCGTTCCTGGTGCTGCTCCCCTTCGCTGTAGCTCGCCGCAGCTTCCGCGGTCTGACACGTGGCGACTGGTTCTCGCTGGCGCTGTTGGGCGTGGTGATGTACGCCCTGACCCAGGGCAGCCAGTTCTTCGCTCTCGACTATCTGCCGGCCCAGACCACGAGCCTACTGCTCTCGTTCAGCCCCGCGCTGGTTGCCCTGCTGGGCACCTGGCTTCTCGCTGAACCGCTCGATCCGAAGCAGTGGGGAGGCGTGCTCCTCTACCTTCTGGGCGCCCTGCTCTACTTCTACCCCGCCGAACTCCCGGCGGGGCAGGTCATCGGCCTGGCCATCGCCATCTTCGGCTTGATCGCGAACGCGCTTGCAGGCATCGTCGGCAGGTCGGTGAACCGCGGAGGCGGCCTGAACCCGCTCTCCGTAACGGTCGTGAGCATGGGCTTCGGTTCGATACTGCTGCTCGGCTCCGGCTTCACGCTCGGCGGGCTGCCGGAACTCGATCCGGGCAGTTGGGCGATAGTCGCCTGGCTGGCGGTCGTGAACACGGCGTTCGCGTTCACGCTCTGGAACCATACCCTGAGGACCCTCACGGCCATGGAGTCGAGCATCGTCAACAACACCATGCTCATACAGATCGCCGTGCTCGCCTGGGTTTTCCTGGGTGAAAGCCTGATGGTGAAGGAGTTCCTGGGCCTGACCATGGCGGCAGCCGGCATACTCACGGTGCAGATCCTGGGCGGTCGTGCCAGGCGCGCGGCGCAGAGAGCGGCGGCCGACTGACGGACGTGAGGGGAGTGAAGCTGGCTTCCTGGTGAACCGCCTACTCCCAGGCGATCGAGGCCGAGTGGCATGACCGCCGTCAACGAGCTACCGGTAGACTCTGGCATGGACGGTTTCCGCGATCGAGTGCTCGCCGTAGTGGAGGCGGTTCCGAGCGGCAAAGTGGTCACCTATGGCCAGGTCGCGCTGCTGGCCGGCGCGCCGCGTGCCGCCAGGCAGGTAGGGATGGTGCTCCACGGACTGCGCGAGCCGCACCGGATCCCTTGGCAGCGAGTGATCAACGCCCAGGGGAAGATATCGACCTACCGGATCGGCAGCGGTGAGTTGCAGCGAGCTCTGCTGGAAGCGGAAGGTGTCGAGTTCGATGGCGAGGGGAGGGTGGACCTGGACCGCTTCCGCTGGGATCCCGATCCGCGGGCCGAACCGGTCGGCCAGTAGGTCGTACTTCCGTCGAGCGTCCTTCGGGCGACGGGCAGAGGAGCCTGCTCCGTCACGTATGATGCGGTGCATGGAGCGGATGCCCGAGGAAGTAGCGCTGGCACAGCGCCTCATACGCGCCGAGAGCCCGTCCGGGCATGAGAGTCCCGCTACCACTGAACTGGTCGCGGCGTTCGCCGAGTTGGGGTACGACGAGGCGTACCTCGACGACGCCGGGAACGCGATCGGGATCCTCCGTCGGGGCGAAGGTCCCACCGTCATGTTCAACGGCCACCTCGACGTGGTCCCTGCCGGGGACCCTGGCGAGTGGGCGTACCCCGCCTTCTCCGGGGCGCTCGCCGACGGACAGCTCTGGGGCAGAGGGAGTTGCGACATGAAGGCGGCCGTCGCCTGCATGGCGGTGGCGGCGCGGGACGCGGGGGATGCCGGCTTCAGCGGCACGCTCATCGTGAGCGGAGTAGTGCAGGAGGAGGTCGGCGGGCTCGGTGCGAGGTTCCTGACCGAGCACCTCCATTCGGACGTCATCGTGCTCGGCGAGCCCAGCAACCTCGAATTCAAGCTGGGACACCGCGGTCGCGTCGAGATGTTGGTCGAGTTGCCCGGTCGGATCGCCCACGCTGCCAAGGCCTCGTTGGGTGAGAACGCCCTCTACAACGCGGCTCGCTTCCTCGCCGCACTCGAGCGCTGCGAGTTGCCCTCGGGCGGGCCGTTGGGAGCGTCCACCGCCACGCCTACCGACCTCACCACCTCTCCCGGTGGCGCCAACGTCGTGCCGGGCAAGGCGTCTATCACCGTGGACTACCGCAACATCGTCGAAGACGAGCCGCAGATGGCCCTCGCCCGCCTCGAATCTCTAGACTCACGGGCTCGCATCGTGATCGGAGAGGAGGATGCGGTGAGTGAGGACGGCAAGGTCCGCTACCGCTTCCCACGGGTCAACCAGGCCTACCTGGCCCCCACGGAAGCTCCGGCCGTGACAGTTGCCCGCGAGGCGATAAAGGAGACGCTCGGCCGCTGCGGCCGGCCGTTCAACGAAGGTGTCTGGTGGTTCGCCACCGACGCGCCCTACCTGGCTGCTCGCGGCACACCCGTAGTGGGCTTCGGCCCGGGCGAGCCGGAGCGGGCCCACACCACTCGCGAGTGCGTGCCGGTCGATCACCTGTCTGTCGCCCGGATCGTTTACCGGCAACTCGCACTGGCCTACGGGGCAGCAGCATGAAGGGGGAGACCCGCCTGATCAATGGCGACCGCTGGACGATCGTCGACGTCGCCCCCGCGGCGCCTCTGGCCGAGATGGTGGCGGCCATCCTCGAGGAGGAGGGCTTCGTCGTCATGACCCGAGGGGTCGACCGGGTGGATGACGCTTTCTCCCACCTGGGAGCCGTAAGTGCCGGCACTACTGTCGTGCTGGTGCCCGAAACCGACTCGGAGCGGGCCCTCGCACTCATCGCCGAAACCGTCACCGATTACGAGGGCGATGACCTGGACGAGATCCTGGCCGAGATGGGGAACGGCGCCAGCGCAGAAGACCTGGAGGCGCTGGGGATCGACCTCGAAACGATCGAAGAGGACGAAGACGACGAGCCCTAGGTCGCCAGAGCGTCAGGAAGCCAGGAAACGCAAGGGGGCGTCCCGCCACTCGCCCGCGTAGTCGATGCCGATCCGGGGCGTGACTACCGGTTCGCGCACCTGCTCGCCGGAATGGATCGACAGCGGGGCCGCCGAGAGGGGAAGGCCGTTGAACGACATGTCGATCCCCAAGGCTCTCGTGAGCTTCCCCGGTCCGTCGACTTTGCCGTCGACTCCTCCCAACGGCTCGATCGCTCTGATCAGCACGGCCTGGGGCACACCGACCGGCGCGGCGACGACGTTGAGCATGTGGTACATCCCGTAGATCAGATAGACGTAGCTTCGACCCGGTTGCCCGTACATGACCTCGGTCCGCTTGGTTCGGCCGAAGCGAGCGTGGCTCGCCATGTCGTGCTCCCCCAGGTAGGCTTCGGTCTCGGTGACCCGGCCCCAGCGGAAGCCGCCGTCATCGTCGTGACGCAGCAGGACCGCCCCCAGCAGGCCCATGGCGACCTCGCGGGCGTCTTGCTCGAAGAACGACAGCGGCAGCGGCTCACCCCATCGCTCGCGGTAACTCGGTTGCACGTCGGACCCGAACTCTTGCACCAGTGAACGCTACCATCAGGCTGGTACCGAGCAGGTTGCCGCGATCGACCCGTTCGCCCGGCTCTTCGGTTTCGCCAGGACGATCCTCGCGCGGCTGCAGCTGCGGTCGTGGTCGCCGCGAAGATGGAAATCGGACTCTCCGAGGCGCGTGATAGACTCGCCCCTGGACTGTCGAACACGGCCCGGGACGCGTTCATCGGGCCCCCAGTAAACCAAGAGCCAGCGGAGGAGACCCATGAGTTTTCGTCACATCCAGGTGCCCGAAGGGGACCGCATCGAGTTGCGGGACGGCCAGCTGCAGGTAGGGGATCGACCCATCGTCACCTTCATCGAGGGGGATGGGACCGGGCCGGACATCTGGCGTGCATCGCAGCGTGTGCTCGACTCGGCGGTCGAAAAGGCCTACGGAGGCAAGCGCCGCATCGCCTGGATGGAAGTATTCGCCGGCGACAAGGCGAACGAGGTCTACGGCGAGACCCTCTGGCTCCCGGAGGAGACGCTCGACGCCGTCCGTGAATACCTGATCGGGATCAAGGGACCGCTCACCACTCCGATCGGTGGCGGGATCCGCTCGATCAACGTGGCGCTTCGTCAGCGCCTCGACCTCTACGCCTGCGTACGTCCGGTCCAGTATTTCGAGGGCGTGCCCAGCCCGGTGAAGAATCCGGAACAGGTCGACATGGTGATCTTCCGTGAGAACACCGAGGACATCTACGCCGGTATCGAGTACCGGGAGGGCAGCGACGAGGCGCGGCGGATGCTGGCCCTGCTGGAGGAGAAGTTCCCCGAATCGTTCGCCAAGATCCGCTTCCCGGGAACGGCCGCGATCGGTATCAAGCCGGTGTCGATAGAAGGTACCGAGAGGCTGGTGCGGGCAGCCGTCGACTATGCGATCGAGAACGACCGAGACTCGGTCACCCTCGTGCACAAGGGCAACATCATGAAGTTCACCGAGGGTGCCTTCCGCGACTGGGGCTACGCCATGATCAAGCGGGAGTACGGCGCCAAGGAGTTGGACGGCGGTCCCTGGCTCACCTTCGACAACCCCCGAACCGGCAACACGATCACGGTCAAGGACGTCATCGCCGACGCCATGCTGCAGCAGATCCTGCTGCGCCCCGCCGAGTACAGCGTCATCGCCACCCTCAACCTAAACGGCGACTACATCTCCGACGCGCTGGCAGCCCAAGTGGGCGGGATAGGCATCGCTCCGGGTGCGAACATCAACTACGAAACGGGACACGCGATGTTCGAGGCCACCCACGGCACCGCGCCGAAGTACACCGGCCAGGACAAGGTGAACCCTTCCTCGGTGATCCTCTCCGGGGAGATGATGCTTCGGCACCTGGGCTGGCACGAGGCAGCCGACCTGATCGTGCGCTCCATGGCGAAGACCGTAGGGCAGAAGCGCGTCACCTACGACTTCCATCGCCTAATGGAGGGCGCCACGCTGCTCAGGACGAGCGAGTTCGGCAGCGCTCTGATCGAGAACATGTAACGCCTCGATCCAGGCGTTCTCGGCGGGGGTAGGGTCAGGCGACCCTGCCCCCGCGTCCGTCCCAGCCGGCGAACGAGTAGAAGCGGCCCGGCTCCCGCTCGCGCAGGTAGTGAACCAGCGGCTCTTTCAGTGGTGGAATCGGGATGACCGTCTCCACCTCCTCCACCGGGAAGAAGCGGGCTTCGACTATGAAGCCGTCCGGGTCGCGCGGATTGAGCAGTCCATCGTACTCGGCGAGGAAGGCGAACGACACCGCCCTGTCGTTGCGACGAACGTCTTCCACGTGCACGGCATAAGCGAGGTGGTGGACCCGGGTGATGATCAGCCCGGTCTCCTCCTTGACCTCCCGGGAAAGAGCGTCGAGGGTGGATTCTCCGCGCTCTACCACCCCTCCCGGGAGCGTGTAACGAACCCGTCCGTATCCTTGCCAGTCGTTGCCAACGAGAAGAACCCGACCCTGACTGTCGAGCAGAATCGCCGCGGCAACGACGAACTCACGCCGTGCCACGCGGTTGCGCTCCGGCGTGCCTCGCTCCGTGCGCCTCCGCCATCTCGTCGAGCCTGCGACTCTGCTCGGCCTCCATCAGCGCCTCGGTGAGTTCGCCGAGGTCGCCGCTCATCACCTGAGCCAGGTTGCGAGTGGTGAAGCCGATGCGGTGGTCGGTGATGCGTGACTGCGGGAAGTTGTAGGTGCGGATCTTCTCGGAGCGCTCGCCGCTCCCTATCTGCACCAGTCGGGCCTCCCGCGCCTCGGAGGCCGCCTTCTCCCGCTCCCGCTCGAGCAGCCTCGCTCGCAGGACGGTGAGCGCCTTCTCCTTGTTCTTGATCTGCGACTTGCCGTCCTGGCACGATACGACGATCTCCTCCGGCGTGCCCGGCTTGTAGGTGACCCGCACCGCCGAGTCGGTGGTGTTGACCGATTGTCCGCCCGGTCCGGAAGAGCGGAAGACGTCAACCCGGTAGTCGGAGGGAGAGAGCTGCACGTCGACGTCCTCGGCCTCCGGCAGGACCGCGACGGTGACGGTGCTGGTGTGGATCCGACCCTGCGTTTCGGTAGCCGGCACGCGCTGCACCCGGTGCACCCCGGACTCGAACTTGAGGCGGCTGTAGGCGCCTCGTCCGGTCACCTCGATGGAGACCTTGGAGAGCCCGCCCACCTCGGTAGGCTGGCTGTCGAGAACCTCGGCCCTGAAGCCGAGCGAGTCGGCGTAACGGAGGTACATCTCCAGGAGCTCAGCGGCGAAGAGTGAGGCCTCGTCGCCACCCGCGGCCGCCCGAACCTCCATGATCACGTTCTTCTCGTCGAACGGATCCTTGGGGAGCAGCAGGCGCTCGAGCTCGCTCTCGAGCTCCTCGCGCCGGGGGTCGAGCCGCGCAAGCTCCTCCTGGGCCATCTCGCTCATCTCCGGGTCGCCGGCGAGCTCCTTGGCGCCATCGATCTGCGCCAGCGTCTCCCGGTACTCGCGGAAAGTCTCCGCCACCGGTTTGAGCTCCGCGTAGCGTTGCATCGCCTCTCGGTAACGAGCCTGATCCGCCAGCAGATCAGGCTCGCCGAGGCTCCGCTCCAACGCGGCGAACTCGTTGTCTAGGTCGTTCAGCTTCTCGATCATTGACTCATTCTACTGTGGCGCCTCTCGTGCCCTCGTGGTCGCAACCGCTTCAGTGGGCGGGCACGAGGCCGCGCGGCGCAGGCGTCGCGATCACCACCCCCCTGGGGATGGTCAGATCGGGATCTTCACCGTCGTAGTCGTAGCTGCCGGCCGCTCCGTCAACAGGACCCATCGCCACGAGGGCGTCGCTCACCGCCTGACGGAACGAGGCGGTGTCGGCGGGGGAGACGCCGTATACGGTTGCGAGTTCGGCCGCGCTCAGCAGCAGTTCGAGGGCGTCGAACGCGAGGGCGCCCTCGAGGGTTGGCCCATAGACGCCGTACGCCCGGGCGAGGACCTCCCGGAGGCGCTCGAGGGCTTCGTGGTTCGGGCTCCCGGGAGGCAACTCTTCCGCCAGCACCACCGGCGGGGTCGCCAGCAGAGCCTCCCGCAGGAGCGAATTGCGTACGCCTCCCGGGAACTCGTTAGCAAGGGACCACGGGAGGTAGACCGGCCCCTCGTAGCCGCGGGCGCGGAGTCCTCGGATGGCGGTAGCGCTGTCGTCGGGCAGCCCCCACACGATCACCGCCGAGGGCTCACTGGCAGCCACCAGCAGGGCCTCCGGCGTAAGGACATCGGCTCCCGGAGGGTACTGCTCGGCGCGTGAGAGCGGCAGGCCGGTTTCGGCAAGTGCGGCGACGACGGCGTCCACGATCTCCCTACCGAAGCCGTTGTCGAGCGTCATCAGGCCCACCCCACGCCCGAACCGGCGGGCATCCTGAGCCATCGCCAGCGCGACCGTCAGGCGACCGGGAACCATCACCAGGGGACCATCCTCCGATCCCCCGAGCGGCTCCTCGAGGGAGAGAATCGGCAGCCGGGCAGCCATCGCTGCGGCTGAACCGGCGCTGACCGCCGTTACGCAGCACACGACCGCGTGGACATCCTCCTGTTCGACCAGTTCACGGATGGCTGGCAGGGTGTTGGCCGGGGTCGTGCCGCCATCCCGATAGAAGAGCTCTACGGGAAGACCTGCGGCCTGGTCGGCGACGTCGCGCTCCCAGGCGCGGGCGGCGAGGTACTCGTTCCAGTTCGCGCTGGTGGCGGTGTCCTGGTAGGGGAGTACGACGCCGATCCTCAGCGGGGTCTGGGCCGCCGACCAGGCGGTCGTGAGCAGGAACCCTAGCAGCAGGAGTCTCGTGGGGGCGGCGCGGGCAGCGGGCGAGAACATGCAGCGGTTGTAACCAGCGCAGCAGTTAACCGGATGAGATGTGGCGGCGGCCCGTGACCGCTTCCCCAGCTCATGGATTAGCGCTCGCTAGACTGTCCACACGAAGTCAGCGACCGGGGGGACCGCTATGGACGTCACAATCCGTGAGGCCGTGGAGCATATCCGTCTCGAAAAACTTGGTCCGCAGCGCCTCGGATTCACCTTTCCCAGGCTGACGCCGGAGGTCCAGAGCCTATATCGCGACCTGCGCGTCGATCTCGGCGATCTCCTCGTCTTCTACCCGGAGTTCCTCGACGTTCGCACCGAACTGGGCCTGCACGCCCTCTTCACCGGCTTCGAGGAGGGAGCGCTCGGGCTGCTGGAGACGAATTTCGAGATCTGCCGCGAGGCGACCTCGAAAAACAGCGAGGGCTCTGCCCGCCGCTTCCCGTGGCAAGACGCTGAGAATCGCGCCTATTTGCGCTCTCTTCGCGAATACGCCTACGCACTCGGAAGGATAGGCCGCCACCGCGAGGCGATTTGTCATGCCCGTGAGGTGTTGCGCCACGATCCTACGGACCACACCGCGGCCCGCGAAGTCCTCGTCAGATCCCTCCTCCACAGCGCTCAGCACGCGCGTGTCCTCGAGATAACCGGGGCGCCCGGAGCTACCTCGAACGTGCAGCTCTGCCTCGGCAAGGTCCTCGCCTGCGTAGCCCTCGGTTGGGAGGAGGAGGCGTTCTACACGCTGGCCGAGGCTTATCGCAGCTGGCCCACCACCGTCGAGGTGTTGATCTGGCCGGGCAGGTCGGTCATCTGCTCCGACGCGCTCATCTATCCAGTAACTGAGCAGGAGCAGGCCGGCCGCTACTGGCTCGACAACGGCCTGCTGTGGGAACAGAACCCCTCGGCCGTCCGCTTCGTGCGGCGCTTCCTGGGGGCGAGGGCCTGATCGCGCCGCTCTGCAGAACAGGCCCTTTCGGCCCAGGCGCGGTCCAGCGGCCGCTTGTGCGTTGCGGTCGCAGAGGGTACGATACTTGACCGCATGCGCCCGTAGCTCAGCTGGACAGAGCAGGGGACTCCTAAGCCCAAGGTCGCAGGTTCGAATCCTGCCGGGCGCACCACTCCAGACAGTCGAACAAGGGTTCGTTCAGCCGACGCGATACCCGAAGGGCCCACATTCTCGCGGCGCGACCGTTCATATGCTTACGGTGTGACGGCCCACTCTGAGGCGGCCCGCCAAGGCCTCCGCGCCAGAGCGGGTCGCTGACGTAGAGTCGAGTGGACTTGGCAGGGGAGGGGCAACAATGGACCGCAGCGATCAGCGCGAATCCTTCGAGACCGATATCGGCCAGAGGCAATCCGGCAGGGACTTCTACCGACAGCGCTACCGTCAGTTCGACCAGCGCGGCGGCGGATCGATGGAGTGGGGCTACGTGGCGACCGGGGCACTACTTCTCGGACTCGGCGGGTACCTGCTGATGCAGGGTATGCGCGGAGGCCAGACGGGCCTGCCGATGGGCCGCAGCGGAGGCCGCAGCGGTAGCTCGACGGAGCGCAGCCGCCGCATGGGAGCGATGATGAAGGGCCGGCGGGACACACCCGGTGTTCAGGTGCGAGAGCAGGTGACGATCAACCGCTCCGTGCCCGACCTCTACCGGTTCTGGCGGAACGTGGAGAACCTGCCGCGGGTGATGAGCTACCTGGAAGAGGTCACCAAGCTGGGGGACCGGCGCTCGCGCTGGGTAGCGAAGGGCCCGGCGGGACAGAAGATCGAATGGGAAGCCGAGATAACCGACGCGCGCGAGAACGAACTCGTGGCCTGGAGGTCGCTCGAGGGGTCCGAGGTGCCGAACGAAGGCTCGGTGCGTTTCAGCCGCAGCCCCGACGGCAGCGGAACCGTCGTGGACGTAGCCCTCACCTACCACCCACCAGGTGGCAAGGCCGGATCGGCGATCGCCAAGCTGTTCGGCCGCGAACCAGCCCAGGAGATCCGGCGCGATCTGGAGAGGTTCAAGGAGCGGGTCGAGTCGGGCAACCTGATCCTCGCCTCGGGCACCCAGGGAGGCTCGTTCACGAGCAGCTGAGTCACCAAAATCGTGAGCGTCTGGGGCGGCCGTAAGGCGGCCCCTTTTCGATGGCGTGGGGGCCCTGAGCGCGGGCCCCGACAATGCAAATTTCTTCCCAACAGCAGGGGGCGACGCCCCTTACGCTTGTGGGCATGCGCCCCCAGAACTTCTCACTGTTCTTTCTGGCCGCCGGCGTAGCAGCAGCGGTGGCCCTGACCCGTAAAGGGCATCACCAGCAGATGAGCGCGCCCACCAACCGGGCCCCTCGCCTGGCGCCGCGTCGTTTCATCCTGGCCAAGGACGTGCCTTCGCTCGATCTTCGTCGCGGCGAGCGGTTGCTGGTCGATCCCGACGCCCTCATCTACGTCGGCGACGTTGTCGCCCTCAAGTCGGACGAGCCGGAAGTAGTGCTGGCCCGGTTCCACGACGAGCTGATGCACTGCGTGGATGGCCTCGTGATACGGGAGACGCAAGCTCACCCGTCGGTCTGAACGACCGTCCCTGAAAGCCGAACGACCGAAGCGCCGGTTCCCCTAGGAGCCGGCGCTCTCTTCTGCCTGATCATCTCCTCCTGAATAGCGGCACCCAGTCCGAGCGTCGCTGCTTCCGGTGACTCGGCGAACCACCGGTCACCGACGCCGGGCGGCCTACCCCGTGCGCGGTTATGCCGGCCCGTCTGTCGCGCATTGCCATATGCAGCCCGACTGAATATACATTCAGTGGCGATTGCATATACAGGGGGCCACCCACGCGGCGGGTTACGGATCGAAAGGAACGGCAGAGAGATCGTCGTCGTTCTCCACAAGGTTATCCACAGGCGCTTTTCGACCCGAAGCCACGCTTTCGTTCCGAAGGCGAGGTGAGCGGCGAGCGGCTATTGCTTCCCGAGAGTCGTGCGGCTCGCGGCCGGCCTGTTATGTTGGCGAAGGGGGAGACACGGGAGACCGGCACCGATGAGCGAGAACCTCGAAGACTGCGCCGAAACCCTGGAGGCGTCCGGCGAGTACCGCGTCCTGCGCAGGTTCTCATGCCCCGGCCGCTACTGCGAGGACGAGGCGACGGACCTGCTCCGTGGCGTGTTCCTGGACGTGGAAACGACCGGCACGGACACGCGGACCGAAAAGATCATCGAGCTGGCGATGGTGCCGTTCGAGTACTCGCCCGACGGTCGCGTCTTCGCAGTGGAGGAGGCGTTCGTTGGCCTGCAGGACCCGGGGCGGCCCTTACCCCCCTTCATCACCGCCCTCACCGGCATCACCGACGAGGAGTTGAAGGGCAAGAGCATCGACGCGGCCGCGGTCGCCTCCTTCCTGACCGGCACCTCGCTGGTGATCGCCCACAACGCGGACTTCGACCGACCCTTCTTCGAGAAGACGTTCCCCGGTCTCGAGCCTCTCCCGTGGGCCTGCAGCCAGCGTGAGGTCCCCTGGGGGCGCCTGGGCGTGCGGGGCCGCAAGCTCGAGTACATCGCCTACCGCAGCGGTGTGTTCTTCGACGGGCACCGGGCTGAGGTCGATTGCCAGGTTGGAGTCCATGTGCTGGCGACCGACTGGCTGGGGGACGGCCGGACGGCCCTCGGTTCGCTCCTCGAGAGCGCGCGGAGGGTCGATGCCAGACTTTGGGCGCTAGGAAGTCCCTTCGAGACGAAGGACCTCTTGAAAGCGCGCGGTTATCGGTGGGACGGCGGCCGGCGCGTGTGGTACCGCGATCTGCCCGAACCTGAACTCGAGGCCGAGCGGATCTGGCTCGCCGAGGCCGTGTACGGCGAGGAGCTGAGGCGCCGCGGCCGGGTGCGGTTGAAGGTGACCCTGGTCTCGGCGCGCGAGCGTTACAGGGGAACGGCGTTGGAGCCCAAGGACGACTTCTGGGTCGAGCCGGTGGGCCTCTTCAGCAGCCGCTGACGGCGCTCCGCCGTTCGAGCAGCAGCACGTCGCGCCAAACCCCACGCAACTCGCCCAATCGCTCGCGAGTACCGACCACCCGGAACCCGCAACTCCGATGCAGTCTCAAACTGGCGGTGTTCTCGGGGAAGATGCCGGCCTGGAGGGTCCACACACCCGCCTCCTCGGAACCCCTCACCAGCGCCTCGAGGAGTTGACTACCCAAACCGCGCCCACGGGCGTTCCCGGCGACGTAGATGCTCACTTCGGCGACACCGCGATAGACGTAGCGTCTCGATACAGGTGAGAGGGCTGCCCAGCCGACCGTCACGTCGTCCTCGAACAGCACCAGCCTGCACGCAGCGAGATGGGAAGCGTCCCACTCCTCCCAGGACGGAATCTCGGTCTGGAAAGTGGCCTGGCCGGTAGCGATCCCCTCGGCGTAGATCGTGCTCACTCGCGGCCAGTGCGAGGGGGACATCGGGGCGAATCGAACCGCCATCGGTGATCACGATATAGCAGTCAGGCGTTGATGGTTCAACTGCGAAGCGACAGCAGGAGTTGCAGGAACTGGTGATGGAAGAACATGACCGTGGCGCCGTAGACCACGTGCCCGAGCACTTGCGAGGGGATGAGGCGAACCTTCTCCCGGTAGCTGACGATCGGGTGGTGCTCGATGACTATCACAGCCACGAGTAGAGCGACTACGAGCCCGTGGACGAAACCTATCAGGGCGCCGAGGAGCGGGAAGAGTAGGTCGATGTGGACCGGCGCCCCGGGGAACACCGGCCAACTAGGACCCATCACGGGCGGGTCCTCCAGCAGCGCCAGGACGATCCAGCCGTAGAGGAGCGCGATGAGGATGCCGACGAGGAAGTAGGTGGTGGTTCCCATGAATCGGCTCTGGCCGTTCTCGCGGCCGGTCATCGCCGAGCCCAAAGCGCCCATGACGTCGTAGGTGGCGCCCTGCCAGGCCCTCGGGAGGTAGAGGAAGAAGACCATCACGGCGGTCGCGATCAAGCCGGCCGCGAAGGATGACAGCAGCAGCGGAAGGATCAAGCCGCCTTCCCTCCCATCTACAACGAGAAAAGGCCGGCGCCCCCGTGCCGGCCTCCTCCCTGGGGCGATGCTGCTGCCCCTGTGCGAATAAGAATAGCCGGTCCGTTTCGGGGCGCCAAGAAACAGTTGTATCAATCTATCAGTGACACCTTAATCTGCCTTTCATTCAGGGCGTGCCGCTGCGAACCCGCCAGGCCGAGGCGGGGTAACGTAACGACGTGAACGAAGCAGAGTTCGCCCTCCTCGCCGAGCGCTCGGCCCCACCCGGCTATGACGAGCTGCTGCGGATGAGCAGGAGTCTGTTCGTGGGCGAGAGGGACTTCATCGCCAACTCCGCGAACCTGAGCGCGCTCCTCTACCAGTTCCTGCCCGACATCAACTGGTGCGGCTTCTACCTCCTGCGCGGTCGCGAGCTGGTGCTCGGGCCGTTCCAGGGGAAGGTCGCGTGCGTGCGGATCGCGGTGGGCAAGGGGGTCTGCGGCACGAGCGCCGCGCAGCGCCGGACCCTGATCGTGCCCGACGTCGAGGCGTTCCCGGGGCACATCGCTTGCGACGCCGTCTCGCGCTCGGAGATAGTCGTCCCGATGCTCGCCGGCGACCGCCTCCTGGGAGTGCTCGACATCGACAGCCCGAACAGAAGCCGGTTCGGTGTAGAAGACGGGGAAGGCCTCGAACGAATCGTCGAGGCGCTCCTCGTCGCTTCGGATCCACCGCACCTAGGCTGAACTCTCGGGCAGCGGACGCAACCCGAAGTAGATCGCTGGCGGAGGGGGCCGGCGATAATGGGACGATGCGCCGCATCCTGCACATCGATGCCGATGCCTTCTTCGCCGCCATCGAGCAGCGCGACGACCCCAAGTTGCGTAGGCGACCGGTCGCCGTGGGCGCCGAGAGCGCACGAGGCGTGGTACTCACCGCGAGTTACGAGGCCCGGAAGTTCGGCGTGGGTTCGGCGATGCCGTCGCGGATGGCTCGCGAGCGCTGTCCAGAACTGGTCTTCGTGCCGCCCCGTTTCGACGCGTACCGGGAGGCCGGCGAAGCGATCCGCGAGATATTCGGGCGTTACACCGAGCTCGTCGAACCGGTGAGCATCGACGAGGCCTACCTGGACGTGAGCGATCCGAAGATCGGACCCCCGAGTGGGACGTTGATAGCTCGCCGGATCAAGGCCGACATCGTACGCGAGACGAGGCTGACCGTGAGCGCTGGAGTGAGCTACTGCAAGTTCCTCGCCAAGCTGGCCTCCGGCTGGCAGAAACCGGACGGCTTAACAGTGCTGACGCCCGACGATGCCGAGAGGGTGCTGGCGCGACTGCCGGTAGAGCGGATCCACGGCGTGGGTCCACGGACCAGCCAGAAGATGCATGAACTCGGGATCCACGACGGCAGCGACCTGCGTAAGCAGAGCGAGGAGTTCCTTCTCGAGAAGTTCGGCAAGGTGGGCGCCCACTACTACCGTCTGGCGCGCGGCATGGACGACCGGCCGGTCGATCCCAACTCGGTGCGCAAGAGCGTATCCAGCGAGGAGACATTCGAACTCGACATCGCAACGCTCACGGAGCTCGCCGAGGAGCTCCCACCGTTGGCTCAGGGGGTGGCGCGGCGCCTGGAGCGAGCCGGCCTGATGGGGCGCGGCGTCGTTCTCAAGGTGAAGTACTCGGACCACAGCGTCGTGACCCGACAGCTGCTGCTGCCGCTGCCCGTCAGATCAGCCGGGCAGATCCTCGAGGTCGCCCATCACATCCTCTTCGAGAAGTTGGAGTTGGAACAGCCGGTGCGCCTGCTGGGCGTGGGGGTCTACGAACTGCAGGAGGGGGAGCTGCTGCAGCCACCGCTCTTCCCTGAGTGGAGCGACTGGGCGCTGGGTCGCGGCGTTGCGTCTGGCCGCCGGGGCGCTGGCCGCTAGTGAGCCCGACGTCGCCGCTGGTCGTAGACAACCCACAAGACGAAGGCGAAGAGGCTCACGACCGAGATCCATATGAGAGCGGACTTGAGCCGGTCGATGTCCTCGCCCAGGAACGCGACCAGGGCGGTCAGGGGCAGTATGCCGAGGCTGGTTGCCAGGGCGAAGCGGAAGAAGTTCATCCTGAGCAGTCCGGCGGCGAAGCTCACGGCGTCGTTCGACAGGACGGGCGAGATCCGGGCCGCGATTATCCCCCACATCCCGTAACGTTCGACGTACGAACCGATCCTCTTCTCGGCCTCACGCCCGATGAGTCTGGCAACGGTGACTGGTCCCAGGGCGCGGCCGATGAAGTACGCCATGACCGCCGCCAGCAGCAGGCCGGCCCAGGCTAGCAGGAAACCCCAGAGCGGGCCGTAGGCGAGCACCGCCACCACCAGCAGCAGGAGCGAGGGGATGAACGCCAGCAGCGTTTGCGCCAGCATCATCACGAAGATGAGCAATGGCCCCCAGAAACCGAACCCCTGCACCCAGTCGCGAAGCCGCTCGCTCTCGCCCGAACTGATGAGGCGATAGGCCCGATCCACGAACTCCCGGTAACCGGGGGCGACGAAGTAGAGGCCCACCAGAACAGCGAGCAGGCCGATGGGGACGAGCCAGGTCCATCTGCTCCTGGCCCGTCCCCCGTTCGACCCCACGTCGTCGCTCACCTAAGCAAGCGTACGCGAAACGAGCGATCCTTCCGAGAGCCAACCTACTGAGCGAAGTCGTGACGGGCGGGATACTCCGGGGATGAGCATCACCATGGGCAAGAGACGCTGGGCGATCGCCGAGGGGTACATCCCCGGCTGGAGCAACGGGCCCGAGCCGGCCTTCACCAGCCACGAGACCGTGTGCCTGCTCAACACCTCGAGCGAGGAGGCCAGAGTGGAGTTGACGGTCTACTTCACCGACCGCGAACCGGCCGGGCCTTACGTGTTGACGCTGGCACCGCGGCGAACGGTCCACCTGCGCTTCAACGAGCTGGACGACCCCGAAACGATCCCCCGCGAAACGCCCTTCGCCAGCGTGATCGAGTCGACCGTGCCGATAGTGGTACAGCACACCCGCCTCGACTCTCGTCAGGCCGAGAACGCACTGCTCAGCACTATCGCCTACAGCGAGTAGTCGCGGGCAGGAGGAGTGGGTAACGGCGACGGAGCGTTTCGCCGGCTACCACTTCACGCCGTGTAGCCGGCGGCCGGATCGCTGCGGACCTCGCGTGATCGCCAGAGCCCGATCAGCAGCAGCGCCACCAGGGTGAAGGCGGTGAGGGAGAGCAGCGGGATGGTTATGAAGCCCAGCCAGTTGATGTACTCGACGCTGCACGGCACCCCCTGCCGGCAGACCGCTGGCGCCCCGAACCCCGGAACCTTCTGCTCCAGGTAGTGGAAGAGGGCTATCCCCATGCCCAGCAGATTGACGGGCAACAAGTAGACCACGAGATCGGTGTCCCTGCGGTAGGCGCCTATGCCCAGCACGATCGTCTGCGGGTACATGAGTATCCTCTGATACCAGCAGAGGGTGCAGGGGACGAACCCCGCCACCTCGCTGAAGTAGAGGCTGCCTCCGGTGGCGACCAGCGTCACCAGCCAGGCAAGGTAGAGGCCGATCTCGCGGATCACCTACTGTGACTGCTCCGGAGCCGCCTCTGCCACCGCACGTTCGATGGCGGCATAACTCCAGTCGGCGAGCTTCTCACCGTCGACGAAGACGGTGGGGGTACCGGTTGCACCGGAGGCTTGCGCCGTCTGCCGGTCCTGTGCGACCTCGTCCTCGTAGCGTTCCTCCTCGAGGCACTCCTCGAGTTCATCGACGTCTATGTCGGGAACGTATTCGCCGGCCAGCTGCACGAGACGTTCAGGCGTCGCCCACTGCTGGCTCTCCGGCCCCTGAGCGCGGAACAGTATCGTCTTGTAGTCCCAGAAGAGCTCCTCGCTCTGGTTGTAGACGCACTCGCCGGCGATCGCCGCGGTCGTCGAGTCGGGTCCCAGGAACGGGAAGTTGATGAACACCAGGTTGGCGCGGCCAGTTTCGATCAACTCCTCCTCGATCTGCGGCACCACCGTCTGCTCGAAGCGCTGGCACACCGGGCACTTGAAATCCTCGAAGCTGACGATGGTGACCGGAGCGTCAGGGTCACCGAGAAGCGGCTGTTCGGAGATGCGGAAGTCCGCGCTGCCGGCGGGTGCCGAATCGTCGCCGCCGGGCCCTAACTGGCTGAAGATGATGTAACCGAGGATGAGAACAGCCAGTATGACGAGGGTGATGGTGGTGAGGTTTCGGGAATCGAGCTTCATTCTCTCTCCTTCGGAGCGGCCCCTTCGGTGGGCCCGGACCGCAGAACCAGCAGGGTGACGACCAGTCCGGCAACGAGTGGCACGCCGATCAGCCACACGAGCCACGTGGTGAGACTACCGCCTACGGCAGTCGGGGGGAAGACGAACTCGATGGGCTCGACCGGTTCAGCGGTGCCGACCGGAAGCTCGACCGTAGTGACGGCCTCCTCCTGCCGGAACGTCTGGTCGCGCATGGTGAGCAGGTAGGTTCCCGCCTCGGGCAACCGCACTCTTGCCCGGTAGTTGCCGGCCGGCTCCACCTCCTCGAAACGGACGCTCGAGACAAGTTCACCGGCTCGCTGGAACTCGGCGAGGACGAAGGCATCTTCGATCGGGATGGACGACGGGTCCACCAGCTCGAGCCGCAAGGCGAACTCCGAGTCCGGACGGGGTGGATTCGGCTGGGGTGTGACCGTACCGAAGACGATGGTGGCGTGGGCCGCAGCCCCGCCAGTCAGCAACAGGGGCAAAGTCAGCAGCAGCGTGCGGAGGGTGAGCAGGGGCCTCGACATGGTCAGACGATCCGATCGGCCGGGCGCAGCCGGGCGGGAGACGCCGCAAGCCATCGTAACCGCTCGCGGCGCGAGCGCGGTCGCTCGGCCCCGTCTCACAGGCTCGGTCCCAGGATCGTCCCGCGCATCTCCATCGGCTGGGCGAGGAGCCACAGGCCCAGCGCGGCGAAGGCGAGGGTATAGAGGAGGATCGGCCACATGGCGACGACGCCACGGCGACCGAAGTCGCGCAGGGCGATGCGCCCGGCGACGAAGAGGGCGAGAAGCGTGTAGGCGCTGGTTACGGCCGCGGTGATGGTGAACAGGTAGCGGGTGGGCACGAGTTGCGCCAGTCGCCAGTTCGGGTCGACGGGCAGGCCCCGGAAGGCGAAGAAGTGCTCGAATACCGGCACGATCGAGAGCGCCCCGGTGAGGAAGTGGAAGAGGTAGTGCGAGGCCCAGAAGCCGAAGGCGAGGACTGCGGGGACGTAGCCCCAGCGTTCGAGTGCGCGGACCGGCTCGGCGCGTCCACCGCCGGCTAGGTCGGCCAACAGCGCCGTCCCAGTCGTCACTGCGGCACCCACTGCTGCCACGATCAGGAAGAGCAGCGCGAGCAGTGTCTGCTCGCTCTCCACGCTCAGCAGCCCGGCGATCCAGTTGGCGGCTCCGTGGAAGGGGGCGACCATCGCCGCGGCGTTGAGCAGGCCGAAGAATGCCAGCAGCACACCTACCAGCGACACGGCCAGGCCGCCCCGCCGCGTCAACGGCGCACGCGTCACCTCACGAGCGGGAGACCGGAGGGTGAGCGCCACGTTGTCGTAGGGACAGGCGCGCACGCAGTTGAAGCAGTTCGTGCAATCCATGTTCGACTGCACCGTCGGAGCGAAGAGATCTGTCTCGCACCCTGGGAAACGGCCCGAACCGTTGACATGAACGACGTCGGCCAGCGGCACGAAAGCGAACTCGCCGCTCGCCTGAGCAGGATCGGCGTAGCTCTCCCTGCCGTGGAGGCACGGCTTGTGCTCGCACTGCCGGCACAGGTCGTGATCCACCGCGGTTATCTGGGCCGGTGACACCGACGAGAGAGCGAAGTTGAAGTTCCCGAGGGGACAGACCCAGCGGCAGAAGGTGCCGGCGGGGAAGAGCGTGTCGACCGCCAGGGCCGCACCGAAGTAGCCGAGCGCCAACCAGGCGGTGAGCCACGGACTGGCCCACAGGTCGAACGCCTCGTACGAGTAGAAGAAGAGGAGAAGCAGCAGCAGGACGAGGTACTTGTTCTTGAGCACCCGCGGCCAGGCGAGTTTGCTAGGCAGGAGCCGCTCCAGGCGACGGGAGAAGCCGCGGGTGAGCATCAGCGGGCACGACGCGCAGAAGGCGTTCCCCACGAGCGCCAGAGCGATGACCACCAGTCCGCGGTAGTGGAGCCAGACGCTGGTGGTTGCGACGTTCCGGGGCGCCAGTTGCCGGCCGGTGAAGCCGTCGACGATGACGAAGAGCGCCAGCAGCAGCAACGGCACCTGGAAGACCAGTCGCGCGTAACGCCAGCGGATGAAGCGCCGCACTCCGGGGAGGCGCAGCAGGTCGAAGCCCCGCGGTTGATCGGTGATCGGCTTGTAGACCGGGAGTTCCGTGCCTACCGCTGGTGCCGCCGTTCGTCCTGGGGAGATCCTTCTGCCTATCAAACCGTCACCCATCCTTACCCGCGTCACTCATCGGGTGCCACGACGAAGGTAACGAAACCCTGGACGATGTGGGTGTCGATAGAGAGCGCGCGCCAGGCGAGAACGTAGACTCCGGGTTCGAGCGGCTCTTCCCAGGTGATGGTGATCGAGTCGCTGCGACGCTCGCCCGTCGAGATCGTCGTCTCCACGCGCGCTTCAGCGGATCGCAATTCACTCCCGCCTTCGGTAAGCAAGACAGCGGCCAGGCCGCTGAGCCTCTGCCACTCCCGTTCGCTGGGCTCTCCCGGCGGAGCTTCCTCCGCCAACCTGTAGAGCTCGAACCTGCTGAAGGTCACCTCGACGGGCTCGCTGAACCGGAGGGAGGCTTCCGTGGTCGCCGATCGGACCACGGTGCGGTCGGCCGGCTCTGCCGCGAGCAGGTCTGCGTGAGCCGCAGCCAGCGGCAGGAGCAGTAGCACGGTCAAGGCGATGAGCGGCCGGGGCCATCGGAAGCCGTGTTCACCGAGGCGCATCACGGGAACCTGAGTTCGTCCAACGGCCGCACCTCATGCAGTTCGAAGGTGAGGTCGACCTCGGCGGTGCCGATGAAACCGCTGAGCCGAAGAGTGTAGACGCCCGGTTGGGTGAGCACGAAGTCGTCCGTGTACGAGCCCGGTTGACCGTGCCGGGGACGCAGTTCCAGCTCGAGAGTCGCTTGTCCGTCAGGTCCGATCAGTTGGGCCGAGAGACTGTTCTGCAGGTTCTCGACAGGCTCGCCTTCGCCGGATCTCCTTACCGTCAGGCTGAGCCCGTTGCGCTCGTCGGTGAACGGCGGCTCGGTGGAGAAGCCGACGATGACGTCGTACTCCTCGCCGGGAGCGCCGATCGTCTGGGTTTCGTGAGCGAGCGCCTGCGAAGCGAAGAGCAGGAGCGCGAGCGCTATGAGGATAGTATGTGCTTTCAATTCGTTCCCCTATCTGGCAAGAAGTTGCGGAGGCTTTCCAACGGATCCGGGGGGACCCCGGGTTCGTGAGGCAAGGCGCTGGTTGTGAGCAGCCCGGTGACGGCTAGTACGGCGAGCAGCAGCATGGCCTCAGCTCTGAAGAGACGCCGGAAGCTGGGTCCAGCTTGCCCGCGCCTGATCCTGGGCAGGAACCACCAGCGGTTGACGGCGGCGACTGCGACTATCAGGAGTACCAGGAGGTTCTTGACGCTCAGCACGCGACCGTACGGGCTCGAGGCCAATATCTGCGGCGAGGAGACGTGCAGCAGCGCGGTGTAGAGGCCGGTCGCGAACAGCACCATCACAGCGGTCGCACCGATGCTAGAAACCCTGTTCAGGGCAACGACCTGCGGAGTGCCGGGGCGTTCCCAGAACGGCATCCAGGCTGCGTACAGCACGGCGCCCGCCCAGCCTGCCGCGGCAGCGAAGTGCAGGAGGTCGGCGACCAGTGGGAGGGTTCCGGCCACGGCCACCGCGTGACTGGTCCAGCTGAAAGTGGCGAGCAGTAGCAGGGCCGAAACGGTGAAGAACGACCGTCCTGCCGTTCGGCCGAACGGCAGTAAGGTCGCTGCGATCAGCAGGGCGATAGCCACGAACCTGGCGAGGGTGGCTACGCCGTGGCGGGTCGCCACCAGGTATTCGGTCCCTAGGGACGGATCGAAACGGCCCAGCAGGTTCGAGATGGTCACGACGATCTGCAGTGGGCTCGCGACGAGGACGAGGGCGCAGCCGACTACGAGACCGGTGCGGAGCCGGCCCGATACTTCTGGTCGTAGCGACTCCGGGGCCACGAACCACCTGAACACTCCGGCGCCGATGGCGACGACGGTGCCTATGTAGAGGAGTGCCTTCAGGAAGGTGTCCATGGTGTGGCCTTCGGGCGCTAGGCGGGTAGATTCCTTGGATCGGTGGACGTTACCGTATCGTCCCTGTGGGGCCGGTCGACGGCTCGCGGGGCGATCCGGGTTCAGGGTCGTGGGCCGTTCTGCTGTTCAGCTGGGCGAAGGCGGTGCCCTGATGCCACGAGCGGCGTGCAGCACGCTTTCGTCGTGTGCCGCTAGGGGCCGGGCGATCGACTTCGTTGGTGCTGTGAAGGTTGCCTCGACGGCTACCAGGGCAGCGGTTATCGCACCCGCCATCACGCCGGTCAACTGGTGGACATGGGCAGGTTGATCGTCCGGATGCCAGTGACCGAACTCCAGTCCGGCCGCCACCCAGGGGGCAGCGAGGAGACCGGAGGTCAGCACCATGACGAGGTAGACGAGCGCTCCGGCCTGCCAGGCCCGCGAGCCGCTCAGGACGTTCAACCGCACCGTCAACCCCTCGCCCGGTTCGATGAGTTCACCTTTGCTCCACGCTCAGCGCCCGGGCTGCACGCAACTCTTCGCCGTTCTCGAGGGAAACCTGGGCGCTAACGATCCAGTCGCCCGCCATGTTGAACCCGAACTCGTCACTGACGTAGAGGCCCGGTTCGACCTCCGAAGCCTGGGTTACGACCGGCACCATGCCGGCGTGAGTCATCTCGCCGATCACTTCCACTGACGCACCCGTTACACCGGCGCCGTCACGTTCCACGGTCACTCTCACCGGTGCCGCTCCCACGGTCGCTTCGCCGTCGATGGTCAACTCGACCGTCACGCCCGCCTTGGTCGCCTCACCCGTCGCGCTCGCCGCCGCACTCTCCGGGGGCTTGCAAGCCGCCAGAAGGCTCAGCAACGCGATCACTGCGAGGAGCCGCATGCCCGGATGCTAGCATGCTGTCTCCGGGACCTTAGTCCCCGCTCCTACGCCACTCCGTCGGTCCCGCTCCTAGCGCGCTCCGTTAGTCCCCGCTCCTACGGCTCCCCGTCGGTTCCAGCTCCTACGGCACCCCGTCGGTTCCCGCTCCTACCGCATCGTCGCCGCGAGCCGGCGGTCGCGCAGCCCGTTCGTTCTGCAGAGACCTCGCCAAGGTTGCGACCCCCTCGGGGCTCAGCCTCGAGCCTTCGCGGCGCCGCGCCTCGATCACCGTGGCGTCCAGCCCGTTCCCGAGCCGCCGCAGATGGCCGGCGTAGAGCGTCTCCTCGGCGGGGCTCATTGGCGCATGAACCAGATCGCGTAGTGCTTCGGCTGCGCCGAGGAGCGTTGCGCCCTCCTCCAGCCGCCCGCGGTCGATAGCAAGGCAGGCCAACCCCTCCAGGCAGCATGCCAGGTACCACTTGTTGCGAAGCTCCTCCGAGTAGCGGACCGCCTCATCGAGCAGCGAGTAGGCCCGTTCCCCATCCCCGCCCGCCAGGGCCGCCATCGCCAGGTTGTGGAGGATGAGGACGAGGGCGCTCCTGTCCCCATGTCGGCGGAAGAGCGCGGCACTCCTGTCGAGCTTGTCGATCTCCTCGGCCGCTCGGCCCTGGAAGGCCGCCAGCCGCCACAGGTAGTGCAGTACGTGCGCCTGACCCCACCAGTCCTCGAGTTCGCGATAGAGGCGGTAGGCCTCGTCGAACGTCGTTGCCGCTTCGCTCAGATCCCCCGAGTAGAGGGCGACGAGGCCGAGGCCCAGGAGCGCCGTCGCCTCCGTGTGCCTGTCGCCCACCTTGCGACTCAACTCGACCGATGTCCGGGCCCGCTCGCGCGACGCCTGGTACTCGCCCTGCACCAGAGCCATCGCGCCAGCGACGAAGTTCGCGTCGGCCAGTTGCGACTCGCTCAACCCGTGATCCGCCTCGAGCACGCTCTCCAGCCAGTGCCGCCCCTCGTTCTGGTGCCCGCGGATCCACCAGTAGGGCCACAGATTGGAGCCCATCCTCACCACCAGTGCGTACTCACCGTCGGTCAGAGAACGCCTCAATGCCGCGCGCAGGTTGGGATGCTCACGCGAGAGGGTCTCGAGCCACTGCGGCTGCTCGAGGCCCCTCAGTTCGGGGGCTGCTTTCTCGGTCAGTTGCAGGTAGTAGTTGGCGTGCTTGCGACGTAGCTGCTGCGCTTCGGCGGAGGTGCGCCACAACTCCTGGGCGTACTCACGTACCGTTTCGAGCAGGTAGAAACGCGGTTCATCCTCGTTCAGCTGATGCCTTAGCAGGCTCTTGTCGGCCAGGGAGAAGAGCACCTCGACGATCTCCACCCCCTCGAGGTCGTCGTTCACCGCCTCTGCCGCCTCGAGCGTGAAGCTGCCGACGAAGAGTCCGAGCCGCGCGAACACCAACCGTTCGTTCCCGTCCAGGAGGTCGTAGCTCCAGTCGAGCGTGTGCCTGATGGTCTGCTGCCGGTCCGGCAGGTCCCGGGGACCACCGGTGAGCAGATCGAGACGCCGATCGAGCTTCTTCAGGAGTGTCTTGGGCGGGAGGAACTTGGCGCGAGACGCTGCCAGTTCGATGGCGAGCGGAAGGCCGTCGAGTCGCCGGCAGATCTCGGCGACCACGGCAACATCCTGCCCCCGCTGATCGAAATCGGGGGCTACCGACCTCGCCCGCCTGTAGAAGAGCGTGACGGCTTCGCTGCCAGTCGCCGTCTCGGCCGGCTCGTCGCGGTCAGGGAGCTCGAGGGTGGGCACGGCGAACTCGTGCTCGGAGGAGAGGCGGAGCACCGAGCGGCTGGTGACCAGCACCTTCAGCCCGCTCGCGGAGCTCAGCAGCTCGGCGACGAGGGGCGCCGCGTCGAGCACCTGCTCGAAGTTGTCGAGCAGCAGCAACGCCCGCTTGTTCCTCAGGAACCCCTTGATGCTGTCCAGCGCCGGGCTGCCACTGCCCGCGGCCAGGCCCAACGCCTGGGCGATGGCGCCGGCGACGAAGTTGTGGTCGCGAATAGGCGCGAGCGGCACGAAGTAGACGCCATCGGCGAACTCCTCCGTCAGCCCTTCGGCGACGGCCAGGCCCAGCCTCGTCTTGCCGATGCCGCCGGGCCCGCATAGCGTCACCAGCCGCACGTCGTCGGAGAGCAGCAGCCGCCTTACATCGTGTACCTGCGCCGACCGGCCCACCAGGGGCGTAGGCGGCCGCGGCAGCTCGTGGCGCTGCTGGTCGACTTCCGTATCCGATGGGGCTCCCATCTGTTCGAAGCGTTCGGTGAGGAGGAGGGCCAGGTCGTTCTCCACCAGCTCCTGGAGTTCCTCCGCATCGTTGAACGGTTTGTAGGAGGCGTTGCCGTCGAGCCGAATGGTATCCAGCAACCGCTCCAGCTCGGCTTCACGCTGTGCCGGCACCTTTACGTAGATCAGCTTGGGGCGATCGCCGCTCGAGCGGTACTCGTCCTCCAGCCCCGAGATCTCCATGTTCGGCGCCACCCAGCCGTAACGCTGCCAGTAGATGCCGATGAAGATGTGGCTCTGCTCGAGGTACGCGCGGTAGAGCTCGCGCGGCGGGTGGGGTCTGGCGCCCAGTTCGAAGAGCACGGGCGCGAGTCTGAGGTTCGAAATCCCCTTCTGTACGGCACGCCGTTCTGCCGCGAGCTCTTCGAGCGTGGAGCTGACGAACACGCGCAACCGCTGGTCGGGGGTGCGTATCGACTGAGCGCGTACCCCGTCCGTCCGCAGATCAGGAGTGACGGCCGGCGAACCGCCATCGGATAGAGCCATAGAGCGTCCCTGCCCCTGCTGAATTCCGCCCGACAAGAAAGAGTCGATGAGTTCGGGTCTGCTGAGCTGGGATTCTACCAGGCGGGAGGCACACAGATACAGGAGCGAACGCTCAATCTCTGCCTACGGTTCAACCGTTGGGGCGGCGGCGGATAGGGAGGTAGCGGGGGCGCCACAGATGGGACTCGACGAACTCCTCCAGACCCCCTGCCGGCAGCTCCCGTTCGACGACGCCCTCCTCCCTGGCGGCCTCGAGGACAGCCGTGGCCACCCGCTTGCTGGCGCTCGCCAGCTTGTCGATCCGCGGGTAGACGGCGCCCTGGCTCAACCTGCCCGCGTCGACGTACTCGGACAGTGCGAGCGCTGCCGCGGTGATCATCCCCTGGGTCACCCTTCGCACCGCGCCCAGGAGCGCCGCCAGGCCCAGGCCCGGGAAGATGAAGGCGTTATTGCCCTGTCCGATAGGGTGCCGGCTACCGCCGTAGAGGACCTCGGGGAAAGGGCTGCCAGTGGCGACTACGGCCCGCCCGGCGGTCCACTCGTAGACGTCTTCCGGTACCGCTTCGCTGTTGGCGGTGGGATTCGACAGGGCGAACACGACCGGGTAGGGCGTGTTGCGATCGACCGCCGTCACGACCTCGCGGTCGAAGGCGCCTCGTTGGCCGGAAAGGCCCACGAGGACCGTCACCTTGCCCTCGACTACGGTCTCCAGCAGGGTCGGTATCCTTCCATCCACCCGCCAGCCCGCCACCCTCGCGGGTTCGTGGGCGAACTCGAGCTTGTAAGGCTCGAGGCCCGGGCGATCGGTCATGATCAGGCCCTTCGAATCGATGACGAATATCCTCTCACGGGCCTCTCTCTCGTCGAGGCCCTCGCGCCGCATGCCCGCTGCAATCTGTCTGGCGACCCCGATACCGCCCGCACCGGCGCCGTGGATCAACACCACCTGGCGAGACAGCGGTTGCTGGCTCCTCCGGCCGGCCGCAAGGAGACCGGCGAGCACGACCGCGCCGGTTCCTTCGATATCGTCGTTGAAGGAGGGAAGGACCGCCTTGTAGCGGTCGAGGACGTCGAACGCCTTCTGCTTGCTGAAGTCCTCCCATTGCAGCAGGGCGTGCGGGAAGCGACGCCGCAGCGCCTCGACGAAACGTCCAACGAAATCGTCGTAGGCCTGACCCGTAAGCCGTTCGTGCCTCACACCCAGGTAGAGCGGGTCGTCGAGGAGGTCCTGGCGGTTCGTCCCCACGTCCAGTTCGACGGGCAGCGTCGTCGCCGGATCGATCCCAGCGGCGGCCGTGTAGATCGACAGTTTGCCGATGCAGATAGCCATCCCGCCGAAGCCCTGATCACCGATGCCCAGGATCCCCTCGGAATCCGTGGCCACGAGCAAGCGGACGTCGGGGATCGGGAGGTGCCCTAGCAACTGGTCGATGCGGTCTATGTTCCTCGTGCTCACCACCAGGCCGCGAGGGAAACGGTAGATGCGGCTGAACTGCTGGACCGCGAGCGCCACCGTTGGTGTGTAGATGATCGGCAGCATCTCCTCGAGGTGCCGTTCGAGGAGAGCGTAGAAGAGGATCTCGTTCCGGTCCTGCAGCATCCTCAGGAAGATGTGGCGCCCCAGGTCGGTATGGGAATCACGGAAGTTGCCGTATGCACGCTCGACCTGCTCATCGAGGGTGGACACGTGCGCCGGGAAGAGGCCGGAGAGGCTGAACTCCTGCCGCTCCTCCTCGCTGAACGCGGTGCCCTTGTTGAGCAGGGGGAGACGGGTGAGCACCAGACCCGGAAGATCGGTTTCGAGGTAGGGGTTGCCGTCGGGATCGACGCGGCGGTGGAACTGCTTCATGACGAGGCAGTCTACCTGCCTGCGAACCGAGTCCTTCCGTCGCCGCCCCGGCGCCGCCCGAGGGGTGGACGTGGCCACCCAGGCCGGCGAGAGTGGTTACGCGGATGAGCTGATGCTGGTGTCGGCCTACTCACCCATGCTCCCGTCGGGACTATGATGAGGAACACCAGTGGACAGAGACGTCGAGGGGCAACAGCGAACGGGAGCGGGTATCTCCGAGTGGCGGGGGGGCAATGCCGAACGGCCGGACCTGCTGGAGATCTACCGGCAGGTACTGACCGAGTGCGATATGGCTTTCTTCAGGTGTCGGGTCCTGCTTGACGACGAGGGGAGGCCGGTCGACTACCTTTTCCTGGAGACGAATCCGCGCTTCGAGGAGTTCACGGGACTCGCGAACGCCGACGGGAAGACGGGCCTGGAGCTGGTACCCGACCTCGAGTCGCACTGGATCGAGCTATACGGTCGTGTGGCACTCACCGGTGGACCGGTGCGCTTGCAGGAGGGGTCGGCCGCTGTCGATCGTTGGTGGGAGGTGCACGCGTTCCGGGTCGGCGAGCCGGAGGACCTGGAGGTAGCCGCCTTCTTCAGGGACCTCACCGAGAGCCACAAGGCCGAGAAGGAGAAGCGGGAACTCGCCCGGGCGCTGGAGACCGAGAGAGCCCGACTGATGCGGGTCTTCGATAAGGCGCCGGCCGCGATTGCCACACTGAGTGGGCCGGAGCACCGCTTCGAGATGGCCAACCCGATCTACCGACAGCTGGTGGGCCACCGCGAGCTGCTGGGCAAGACGGCGCGAGAGGCGTTCCCCGAACTTGCGGACGAGGGGTTCTTCGAACTACTCGACAACGTCTACGCGAGCGGGGAGGCGTATGTGGGCCGAGGGATCCGGGTGCCGCTCCAGCCGGAGCCGGACGCTGAACCGGTCGAACGGTATCTCGACTTCGTATACACGCCCCTCTTCGGACCGAACGAGGAGGTAACGGGCATCTTCGCTCATGCCGTGGACGTCACCGAGCACAAGTTGGCTCTGAAAGAGCTGGCCCGGGCGCACGACGAGACCGAAAGGCGGGTCGAGGAGCGCACGAGAAGACTCAGCTCGCTCAATGCCGAACTGATGCGGCTCAACGACGAGTTGGAGTCGTTCACCTACAGCGTTTCGCACGATTTGCGGGCGCCACTCAGGGGTATTGACGGGTTCACTCAGGTGTTGCAGGAGGACTACGGTCACCAGCTCGACGAGACCGCCCTCAGCTACCTCGAACGGGTTCGAGCCGGCGCTTCCCGTATCGGCAGCATCATCGACTCGTTGCTCAGCCTCTCCCGCTTGCAACGTTCAGAACTGAAGCGAGTACCGCTCAACCTCACCCGCAAGGCCAGAGAAACCATCGAACGGCTCCGCCAGGAGGAGCCCGACCGGGTGGTGGATGTTCGGATCGAACCGGGAGTGACGGCCTCGGGTGACTCTGACATGCTCCGTGTCGTCCTCGAGAACCTGCTGGGTAACGCCTGGAAGTTCACCCGCAAGGCTCACGAACCGACGATCGAGTTCGGGGTCGAGGAGGTCGATGGCCAACACCGCTACTTCGTGCGCGACACCGGCGCCGGCTTCGAAGGCCAGTTCGCCCACAAACTGTTCCTGCCGTTCCAGCGGCTCCATGCGCAGCACGAGTTCGAGGGGACCGGCATCGGTCTGGCGACCGTACAGCGGGTGATCGAACGCCACGGCGGCAAGATCTGGGCAGAGGGCGAACCGGGGAAAGGGGCTGCCTTCTACTTCACGCTAGGCGACGACTGAGGCGGCCGACCCGGCAGTGGAACCGAATACCAGTGAGAGCGAGCCGCAGATCTCCTGGCCTCTCGAGGAGGCCGTTCCGGTGGCCTCGGAGTGGTATGGTGCCTCCAACCACAAACAGGGCGAGGCAACCTCCCGAACGGCCCCCTTCGCCCTCCTGACTGCGAGGTTGACGTGAAGATCCTTTTCATCGGAGATATCGTCGGTGCGAGCGGACTCGAGTTCCTCGAGGAGCATCTCCCGCACCTGCGTGCCCGCTACGCCCCCGATTTCATCGTCGCGAACGCGGAGAATCTCTCCATCACAGGCACGAACCCCGTCTCCGGATGCGGAATGGCGAGCGAGGACATCAACCGCCTCTTCGGAACCGGAGTAGACCTCGTCACCGGCGGGAATCACTCCTGGGACGGTCCTGCGGCCGAGGCCGTCCACTGCGACCCGCGGGTGCTGCGCCCGCTCAACTATGGACCCAGGGCTCCCGGCAGAGGAGCGGCCGTCCTCGAGAAGAACGGATCGCGGCTGGGCGTGGTGAACCTCGCGAGCAGGACCGCCCTCGCTTACGTCGATCAACCTCACGACGTCCTCGAACGCCAGCTCGACGACTGGAACGGCGACACCGACGCCGTGTTGGTCGACTTCCATGGTGAGTCGGTCAGCGAGAAGCAGATCTTCGCCTGGTCGTTCGCCGGCCGCGTCGCGGCAGTAGTGGGCACCCATACTCACGTGGCGACCCTCGACAGTCGTGTCCTGCCGGGCGGGACCGCCTTCGTTACGGACGTCGGGATGACCGGTCCCAGCGGGGGCATGCAGGGGTACGATCCTGAACTCTTCCTGGATGTCATCAGGACTCGGTTGCCCAGCCGGAAGGCGGGGAAACTGGCGAGCGGACCGGTCGAACTGGGAGCGGTACTGATTCAGCTCGATGGCGGCAAGGCAACTGCGATCGATAGGATTCGCACACCGAAAGGGGAATTGGCATGAAAAGACCCGTCGGACTCCTCCTCTCGCTCCTCGTCTCGGCCGCACTCTGCGGCGTGGGTCTGGCTCAGGAACTCACCCTGGCCGCAGCGGCTCAACCCGAAACGCTCGATCCACAGGTCACGGCCGCCACTTCATCGTTCCAGTCCACGAAGTCGCTCTACGACACGCTCGTCGAGGTAGCCCCCGACGGGGAGATCGTAGCCGCCCTGGCCGAGTCGTGGGAAGTCGCCGAGGATGGATCTACAGTGACCTTCCACCTCACCGACGCGACCTTTCACGATGGCACGAGCTTCGACAGTGCGGACGTGAAGGCCAGTATCGAACGGATCGCCGACCCGGCTACGGGCTCTCCCAAGGCCAGCGAGTTCGCCACCATCAGCGAGATCGAGACTCCGGACGAGAACACCGTGGTGCTCCACCTCTCCGAGCCCACGCCCGCTCTTCTCGCCACCCTCGCCTCCGGCTGGGGCGCGATGCTCCCCTCCGAGAAGGTCGCGAGTGGGCACGACTTCGGCAACATGCCGGTGGGCACGGGTCCGTTCGTTCTGGACGAGTGGGTGCGTGACAGCTTCCTCCGACTCGATCGTTTCGAGGATTACTACAAGGGGCCGGTCGGCCTCGAAACCGTCACTATCCGTTTCGTTCCCGACAGCGCTGTCCAGCTCCAGGGGCTCATCACCGGCGAGTTCGATGTCATCGACACCGTTGCCTCGGCCGACTACGGAACCGTCGAGTCGAACCCCGACCTGGAACTGGTGAGGGAGCCTTCCGGCCTCGTCCTCGTAGGCACGATCAACAACCGGCGCGAGTACCTCGACGATCCCCAGGTTCGTCAGGCGCTCAACTACGCGGTCGACAAGCAGGTCGTGCTCGACGTCGCGTACGGTGGCGGCGAGCCGGTCGGTACCTTCATGGAGGTTGGAAGCCCCTGGCTCCCCGACTCGATCGGCCACTTCGCCTACGATCCCGAGCGGGCCGAGGAGATGCTGGCGGAAGCCGGCGTGCCTGAGGAGTTCACGCTCGATATCGTGTTGCCGCAGCCCTACCCGACCCACATAACCGCCGGGCAGATAGTACAGGACATGTTGGGTGACGTAGGGATCGAGAGCGAGATCAGGATCGTCGAATGGGGCGTCTGGTTGGCCGAGGTCTACGGCGGGCAGCACGACTTCGACATCACCGTCATCGGCCATACCGGGAAGCTCGACCCCACCGGCAGGCTCGACGGGTACGGCGACCCCGACAACAACTACGCCGGTTACGACAACGAGGAAGTAGTGGAGCTGCTGGACAGGGCGGCCAGCACCTCCGACGTCGAGGAGCGCCGAGAGCTCTACGCTCAGGTGCTCACCCTGATGCACGAGGAGGCGCCGTTCATATACTTCGGCACGCCTTTCCGTACCTATGCCGCTCGAGCCAACGTTTCGGGGTTCTGGATCACCCCCCTCCTGGACACCTTCGATTTCCGGGATGTGAGAATCGACTGACATCTGCGGGGGGCCCGGCGTGACCGCTCGGCCCCCTCCGGAACCTGATGCTGGGCTACCTCACGCAACAGACGATCAGCTTCGTCATCACACTCTTCCTGGTCCTGACTCTGGTGTTCTTCGGGGTGCGCGCGCTGCCCGGCGATCCCGCCACCATCCGAGGCGGGCTCGACGCCTCCCAGGAGGAGATCCAGCTCATCCGCAAGTCGCTTGGTCTGGCAGGCCCGCTCGTGCAGCAGTTCGGCGACTACTGGGCGTCGCTCGCCCGAGGCGATCTGGGTCGGTCGATCCGTGAGCAGAGAGGGGTGAGCCGGATCCTCAGCGAACGCCTGCCCGTCACCCTCAGGCTCGCAAGCATGGCGTTCGCTCTCTCGCTCGTCGTCGGTGTGGGCCTGGGAGTGGTGGCCGCCTTCAGGCAGAACGGCGCGGGTGACCGGCTCATACTCGGCTACACAACCGTGGGGCTGGCGCTGCCCGAGTTCTGGCTCGGCTTCCTGCTGATCCTCCTCTTCGCCGTGGAACTGCGCTGGTTCCCGCTCATCGGCTACTCGGCCGATCCCACGTTCGGCAGCTTCCTCTACTACCTCTTCCTGCCGGCGCTGACACTCGCCATCCCCCGGGCAGCGCAACTCGCCCGTCTGTCCCGCGCCCTGCTCCTCGAGGAGCGACGCTCCGACTACGTGCGGACGGCACGCAGCAAAGGGGTGAGGTCCCTGGCGCTCGTCCGCCACGTGGCAGCGAACGCCCTGCCGGGGCTGCTCCCGCTGCTCGCCCTGGAGCTCGGCGGCCTCCTCACCGGAACCATCGTCGTCGAGCAGGTGTTCGGACTACCCGGACTGGGGCTCACCATCCTCGGCGCCATCTCGGCCCGCGACTACCCCGTAGTCCAGGGGATAACCGTGCTCGCCGTGGTCATCTACATGGCCATCAACTGGTTGGCCGACCTGGGCCAACTCATCGCAGACCCCAGGCTCCGGTACCAGTGAGACGAGCGCGCCTGGGCCTCCTGCTTCTCGGGTTGATCGCCCTGGCCACCATCGTTGGGCCCGGCCTGATGCCCTACGATCCGGTCGAACCCGATTACCGCGCTCTTTACGCCCCACCCTCCCTGGAACACCCGTTGGGAACGGACGGACTGGGCCGCGACGTGCTCACGCGCGCCTTGGCGGGGGGCCGAGTGTCGCTGGCGGTCGCGACCGGCGGAACCCTCCTTGCGCTCGTATCGGGCCTGATGCTCGGCGTCTTCGCAGCCCAGGCTGGAGGTGCCTTGGAGACGTCGCTGGTGCGGCTCTTCGACGCCGTGCTCGCTTTCCCTGGCTTCCTCCTGGTCCTGTTGGCCGTCGTAGCGCTGGGCGGTGGGGCTCTGCAGACCATCCTCGCGCTCGGCCTCGCCGGGTCCCCCCTCTACTTCAGACTGTCGCGCGCCTACGCTCACAAGGGTCTGGTTGCCGAGTATGTGGTGGCGGGAGAGGCGCTCGGGGCGACCCGCCAACGGCTCCTCGTCAAGTACGTGGTGCCGAACTTCCTGGGACCACTGCTGGTGCAGGGTGGGAGCACGGTCGCCACCTTCCTGCTGGTGGAGGCCTCGCTCAGCTACCTCGGACTGGGGGTGCCGCTTCCTACGCCAAGCTGGGGGAACGTCCTCCAGGACGCTCGATCGTTTCTCACCCGGCAGCCGTGGGCGGCGTTGGGACCCGGCATCTTCCTTGCCCTGGCCGCACTGAGCCTGCAGATGATCTCCGACGGCTTGCGCGACGGCTTCGACAAGAGCGGTCGCTGACCGCCGTCCTCCGCTTCTCAAAGCCTGAGCCCACAGGAGGGGTGTGCGCAGAGGACCGAGCACGGGCCGGCGCGCCCCTTCGCTTCCCGCATCGGCTCACGGTCGGTGAGACCGCCAGCGGGTGTAGTGGCCGTGACGGGAGGAACGGATGCGGCATACGGCGGATATCTTGGCTAGCCACCCCAATGGAAGGAACGAGCTCGAGGCGGTGCAGGCCTCCATCGAAGCCTGCTTCGACTGCGCCCAGGCCTGCACCTCCTGCGCGGACGCCTGCCTGGGAGAGGAGAACGTGCAGGCGATGGTCAGGTGCATCCGGCAGAACCTAGACTGCGCCGATGTGTGCCAGGCAACGGGCAGGCTCGCGTCGCGGCAGACGGAGACGAGCGACGAACTGCTACGGGCTCAGTTGCAGGCTTGCGTCACGGCGTGCCGCGTCTGCGCGGCCGAGTGCGAGAAACACTCGGCGATGGAGCACTGCCGGGTTTGCGCTCGTGCCTGCCGCAACTGCGAGGAGGCGTGCCAGGCTCTCCTCCAGGTGCCCGAAGCTTGACGCGAGGTCAGGCGGCTCACTACTATCCGGTTCATGTTCGGCTCGCGACAGGTACCGCTTTCCGATCCCGGCATCTGCGGGACGATGGGTTAGTCGGCGGGCAGGGTGGAACTCAGCTTCAGCGGGACGATCTGGTACTGGCGCGGCCCGGCCCCCTTCTACTTCGTTACCGTTCCTCCGGACGAGTGCGAGGTATTGCAGGCGGCCTCGAGATTCGTCACCTACGGCTGGGGCATGATCCCCGCACGGGTTCGAGTCGGCAGTACCGAGTGGGAGACCTCGCTCTGGCCGAAGGAGGGACTCTACGTCGTTCCCTTGAAGGCTAGCGTCAGGAAGGCGGAGAATCTGGCGGAGGGCCAGGATGTCGAACTGCGGCTGTTCGTGGGCGCCGTCGCTTAGCGCTGGCCCCTCCGCAGTTCTAGTGGACCCGTGCTGATCGGACCCTGGACGCCAGTAAGCAAGCCGTCCCGCTTCCGCTTCTCCCTGTAGAGTTCGAGGTCCGCCTCCTTGAGGAGCAAATCGATATCGGACCCCGAGCGGAGCTGGGCTACGCCGATGCTCACACTCGTCACGTAGTTGCTCGAACTGGCGTCGGCTACCCGCTCGGCCACGCGGGTAGCCAGGGTACGCGCCTGGAACTCGTCCAAGCCTGGGAGCAGCACCACGAACTCGTCTCCACCCAAGCGGGCCGACACGTCCTCCAGGCGCAGGTTGCGCTGCAAGGTCGCCGCGATGTGCCGCAGCGTCTCGTCACCTGCATCGTGCCCCTGCTCGTCGTTTATCAGCTTGAAGTGATTGGCGTCGATGAGCAGCAACGACAGCTGCTTGCGCCGTTCTCGCGCGTCCCTGATCTCTCGAGCCGCCCTCGAGTGGAACGCTCGCCGGTTGAGAAGGCCGGTAAGAGGGTCACGCTCGGCCTGGAAGCGCAGTTCCGTTGTGGAGCGGTCGAAGTAGAGCAGATAGTAGGAGAAGACGAGGGCGGTAACCGATAGGAGCGAGGCGACGAGCACGAGACCTTGAGCAGGACTCCCTTCGGCGCTCTCGACGTTCACCCCCAGGAGCGCGGCAGCGGCTCGCACGACCAGGATGACGCAGCTTGCCAGCAGCCAGGCTGCGGTCAGCTGCCTGCCGGTGTTTCGGGCGGCTCCGCTTGGCCCGCGCAGCAGCTGGTGGGCAGCCAGGCCAAGGGGCAGGGCGACGGCCAACGACATCAGCGCTACCCGGGCGGGGAAGAGGTCGACGACGTACCTGAGCACCAGGTTGAGGGTGATGACCGGGAGTACGAGCAGGTAGTAGAGGTGCCAGCCGGGTAGCAGACCGTCGAAAAGCCTGACGCTCCGGAAGAGATGGAATACTGCGACCAGATAGGCCAGGTTGCCGAAGAGAACCGTGGCGAGGTCGGGAAGGAACTGCTCGAGAGCGAAGATCGCCCAGGAGGCGGAAGCCGCGAAACAGCCGAACGCCCACGATCTGGCGCTCCGCCTGTGCTCCACCGGAAGACGCTGGGCGAGTACCAGCAGATGGATAGCGCCTATCGCCACGAAAGCCGCCCCGGTGAGATAGATCGTTCGGGGATCGAGGTTCATCATCTAGGGGCGCGGTCCATCGGCGGGAATCATGGTACAGAGCTCGAGCCGTGAGGGTTATGCAGTTTTGCCGTTCGGAGATAGAGGCAACTGACAGATCGACCGCCGGAGTGCGAGACTCGAAACCATGTCTGGAGATGCGTCTGGAAGCGTTACTAGAACGGAAGCACTCGAACAGGTCCTCAGCGAGCTCATGCATCGTTACACCCAGCGTGTGCCCGACGTGGGGCGGGTGCTGGCTGCGCTGACCGAGGAGGGCTACATAACCTCACCGGAGGCCATCGAGAACGATCACATCGCCTTCCGCACTATGGGCGTCGCTCAGCTGGGCATCCGGTCGTTCGAGAAGATCTGGCTCCATTACGGCTACCGCCGCGAAGACCACTACCACTTCCCCGTGAAGAAGCTCGACGCCTTCTGGTACAGCCCACCGGAGCCCCGCTTCCCCAGGATCTTCGTGAGCGAACTGCGAGTTGCCGATCTGAGCGAGCCTGTTCAGGAGACCATCCGGAGCTACACCGACGAAGTTAGCACGGACCCCGTGGACGACCTCGACCTGGATGACGGCAAGGCGGTAGGCGAGTTCCTGCACCGGCCACTCTGGCGCCTCCCTAGTTGGGATGACTACCAGCTGCTCGCCAACGAGTCGGAGTACGCAGCCTGGGTCATCTACAACCGCTACTACCTGAACCACTTCACGATCTCGGTCCACAACCTGTCCGAGAAGATAGACACGATCCCCAGCTTCAACCGCTTCGTCGAGAGTCACGGGATCCGGCTCAACGATTCGGGCGGCAAGGTGAAGACGAGTTCGGACGGGCTCTTGCGGCAGAGTTCCACGGTCGCTCAGCTCGTCGATAGCGAGTTCGCGGGCGGCGATGTGCACGAGATAAGCGGCTCCTACGTCGAGTTCGCCGAGAGGCGCCCACTGCCGCGATTCGCGGATCTCCCCAAGCCTCGGCTCACGCGTGAGATGAGACGCGAGGGATTCGAGGCCGGGAACGCCGACAAGATCTTCGAATCGACCTACCGGGAGCAGACGGCAGGGCGAGCTGCCGACTAGCGGGCCACTCCTCCGATGGTAGGACGGCTCCCGCTCGCCGCTCGCGTACGATCGATGCCGTGGAAGGACCGATGAAGAGTTCGAGGCGAGTGCGGCTGCGGCCGGGAAGGGCGCTGGCGTACGGAATCTCGCTCCCCCTCCGGCTGGTGCGGGCGGCTGCTGCCTTCGTGGGCGGCACGACCACCCTGCTCACCGACACTCTCCTGCCAGGCAGCGTTCGGGGATCGAGCACTTACAGGATCACACTGGGGCTCTTTCAGTCGTTCCTCATCGAGCAGCTGGCCGGGATGAGAGCGGCGGGCGCCGCGCCGCTGCGTGACCGTTTCGTTCAGCGCAAGGCGTTGGGGAACGTCGTCGAGCTGGCGGGGCTCGCGACGGTGCGCTTCAGTCCCCTCTGGGTGTTCGCGATCGCGGCCGATGCCACCGGCGGCGGCCGGATCTACCTGGAGCGGTTGGTAGAGCACCTCAAGCGGCACGGGGTTTTGCGAGAGGATGCCGAGCCTCGCGAGTTGGTGGACGTCCTGGACGCCGTTCAGAGCGCTAGCCAGGCGACCGCCTCGGCGGTCGACATGCCTCCCCTCTCGAGGCGAGAGCTGGAGGAGCTGGTAGCGGAGATGCGCGGTCACTACTCGAAGGTGTTCAGCGACTCGGGAGCGCTGCTCAGACATCTCGAAACCACCTGGCAGGAGATCCTCGAGGTGAGCAGACGGCAGGAGGTGCCCCTAGAGAGGGTGCTGGGAGTGATGGCGCTAGAGGCGGCGTCGTTGATGCGGAAGGGGATCGGGACGGTCGCTGCCGTGGGCGGCGCTAGCTGGAGCGTCCTCGACGAGGCTGTCATCTCCAGCTACAGGACCATACTGGGGCAGATCGCCAGCGAGGGGATCGGCCCCTACGTCACAAAGCACTACCACCCGTTCCTGAACGCGGCGCGCGCCCACTTCGACCCGCAGCGCCTCACCTCCGTGGAGAGGTGGCTGGGGGTCGAGACCGGCAGGGAGTAGTCGGCCGGAACGGCCGTGGCGCCCGCTCCTGGCGCCTACTGCTCAAGAAGGCTACTCGGCGGCTGCGGGCTCCATCGCCTTGCGCTGCAGTAGCTGTTCGGTCGGCAGTTGCACCTTGGTGACCCACCCGAGTCGCACGAACAGCCGGATCAGTTCCCAGCTCAGGTCGAACTGGCCCTTGCCAAGCCCGTGTCGCGCCGAGGTGGGGAAGGCATGGTGGTTGTTGTGCCAACCTTCACCCAGTCCGATGACGCCGACGATCGCGTTGTTGCGACTCTCGTCCGTGGTCCGGTAGGCTCGCTTCCCGAAGCTGTGACAGATCGAGTTCACGCTCCAGGTAACGTGGTGGAGCAGGAAGACACGGGCGAGACCGGCGAAGAGGACGGCGCTGATGGCCGCCTCGGTGCTGCCGCCGGTGATGGCGTAAGCCAGCACGGCCGGAGCGAGAAGCGAGAGTAGCAGCCAGAGTCCATAGAGGCTGTCGATGCGGCTCAGCCGCTTGTCCTTGAGCAGGTCTGGGGCGTAGCGCTGCGCATCGGTAGAGCCCGCTTCGAAGAGCCAGCCGATGTGGGAGTGCCAGAGGCCACCCAGCGTACCCAGCAATCCGTGGTCGTCGAACAGGTGCGGACTGTGAGGATCGCCCTCGTGATCGCTGTGCTGATGGTGTCTGCGGTGGTCAGCAACCCAGCTCAGGATCGGCCCTTGCACGGCGGCGCAGCCCGCCACGCCGAGAAGAGTCTCGAGCCAGGGAACGGCCTTGAAGCTCCGGTGCGTGAAGAGGCGGTGATAGCCGACCGTGACTCCGAAACCCGTAATCAGGTAGAAGGCCACGAAGAGAGCTATGTCAAGCCAGCCGATGCCGTTGCCCCAGAAATGGAAGAGGGCAGCTATGAAGCCCAGGAAGGGCAACACGACTACCGTGACGATCGCTGCCTTGGAAGCGGCCCATTGCCGCTCTGCCGCTGGTGCTTGGACTGTGTCTGAGATAGTTTCTCCCCCTGGCGTGCCGCGAGCGCCCGGAGGGCGCGACGCGTTGGAGCGATGAAGTCACGAGGGCGCCCGGCTGTGCCGAGCGCCCTCTTCACTTACCTGTTCGTGTTTACCGGCCTACCGGGCCGCTTCGGTCACGGTTACGTTCGCGGCCTGAAGACCCTTCTGGCCCTGCTGAACGTCGTACTGGACCTTGTCACCCTCATTGAGATCGCGGTAGCCGTCACCGGAGATCGCCGAGTAGTGGACGAAAACGTCGTTCCCGCCTTCATCCTGCTGGATGAATCCGAAGCCCTTTTCGCCGTTGAACCACTTCACTGTTCCTGTTGCCATCTTGTTCCTGTCCTAACTCTCGTTGTGCGCGATGAGATCGAGCACGAGACATCTACGGGCCGCAGCCCGAACCACAAAAAAGCCGTTGAGCTTTGGTGCAGATGAATCACTATATACCGTCATCGGGGCAGAGGGTGGTTCCAGGCGACGTGGCGGCGCGAACGACATTGATGCCGATCCCTATATCGGGAGGAGACCAGTGGAGTAATCTGGGCCAACCCCCTTCTCGCACAAGTCTGCTCATGGCGGCTCTGGCTCCCTGGCGGGGGCGGGTCGAGCGTGAGGAGTAGATCGGAATGAGTGCCTCGAGAAACCGCGTCGAAACAGGCCAACGAGACCGAAGAGAAGTGCTGGCGGGAAATCGCGGACGTTGCAGCGACTACCAGACGACGAGCCTGTTCGGACGGGAACGCGAGCCGTTCACCTGGCTCTCCGACGGGGGTCCCACCGAAGACTCCTCGCTCGAAAATCTGCTCCACGAGTACATGAGCGGAAGCGCTATCGTGCGGTTCGAAGCGCTCGAACTGCAAGACGAGGATTGGGCCGTCCAGCTCAGTGGCAACGTCAGGATCCTCTATGTCGAGTTCGACGGGCGGATCTCGAAGGTGCGGGCGTTGCTGCAGTGGGTACCGGAGGAGGCTCCGTCGAGAACCTGAACCGCTTGGCGGTCCGCGTCGGAGTAGGGAAGACGGTCAATAAGGAGGCGCCGGGATCGCTTCCCGGCGCCTCGAGTTGGTGGCACTCACTTTCTGGCTTTTTGACTGCGTTACTCACGAATGCCGATCGACATACTACACGACATGCGCCGATCTCGTGTCTCCTGCCGTACCTGGGCCGTTCGCTCCGGATCGTCATCGTGTTGAGCCGCCCTCGAGCATGGCTTGCTGCGCTACGGCTCTGGATGACGGGACCGGCCAGCTGGGAGAAGCCGTGGAGCGCAACCCTCAGAAGAGGCGCTTAGAGTGCATGTTGGAGGCGGAGGCAAGCCGGGGCTTGGCTTCTCTGCCGGCGGTGCCAAGGCCGAGCCGGCGAAGGCGCTCCCGGAACGTGGGCCAGTCGAGCGGTTTGAGCACACAGCCCTCGACTGGGGTTCCAGCTTCGGTTGCCGAGGAGAGCGGCAGGCACTCCTCTTCCGTGCCACTGAAGAGGAGTATCGGGAGGCGCTCGGTGCGGGGGTCGCAGCGGATCGAGTGAAGCAGTTCGTATCCGTCCATTCCAGGTAGGCTCGGATTGAGGAGGACGACTGCCGGCAGTGCTGCCGCGTTCGAGAGGAACTCGAGGGCCTGGAAACCGTCGTATACGGTTCGTACCTGAAGGGCGCAGCGGTTCGAACGGAGCGTTCGAAGCGTGAGCAGGACGTCGTCCTGATTGTCTTCTATGAGCAGCAGGTATGGAGAATGCAAATCGATCGTACCCCCTGGTCCTGACGGGACTGCCCGCCGGTTCGTGCGAGGGTAACAGTGAGCTGAATCACAATATAGGCGCAACTGCTATCGGGCGGGAGTGACAGATGGAATCGTCGAAAACCCCTCGCGCGCCTACGCCCGGACCGTGTCCCACCACTCGAGCACTCTCGATGCCTTGAGCGTGGTCCACCGGGATGGCGATCCCGCTCCCTCCATCTGGATCCACGCGCGTCCCGGGAGTTGCCAGTCGAGGGCCCATGTTCCGTTCTCGAGCCGTTTGGAGCGGAGGTGGGAGATGGCCTCCTCGAGTCTTGCGTCTGGTGCAGTGGCCGTCAGGAGGGAGGCAGACCGGAAGTAGTCGAGTGCGCGGAGGATGTCGTAGCGCCAGCGGTGCGGGTAGAGGAACAGGAGGAACGCCGGGTCGGCGGGCTCACCGGTGCTTAGGCGACGGAAGAGGTGGCGCTCCAGGAGGTACTCCTCACCCGAACGGCGTGCTTCGCGTGATTCAGGCGTGCCACCGGTGGCGCGCTCGTACTCGAGTAGCCCCTCGAGAACGTTGACCGTGCTGTGGAACGATGAACGAAGGGACCCGTTCTGTCGCTCGCAGTTCCAACCTCCGTCGTCGAGGCGCTCGCCGGTGAGCCTCTCGACGATGGGCGATACGTCCACGCCGAAGTAGGCTCCGTCGGCCACCGTCCTGCCGTTGATACACTCCTCGACCTCCCCCGCCCAGAAGGGTTGAGCGTCATGGTCCCAGCGGGAGTTCTCGCCGATCAGCTCGACAGTTCGTCTGGCTCTAGCAGACGCGGGATCCAAGCCCAGCTCCCGGAGTTGCGTGAGGGTGAAACTCGTTGCCGTCCAGGGCTGACCTTCCTCATGCCATTCGCGGGGTTCGAAACCGTTCGGGATGAAGGCGCCGCCTGCCCATTGGCCGTCCGTGTCCTGGTAGGAGAGCAGCCGCGCGCCCCAGCCCTCGGTTTCGACCTTGGCCCGCTCCTCGCTCCACATCTGCTCCGGCGCGTCGAGCAGGTCCCGCAATGTCTGCCACCGTATAGCCGGATCGGCCCCCAGTAGCCACTGGGCGACCGGTTCGCTTTCTCTCATGCCGCCTCCTTGCCGTTGATTCACGGTCCAACGACGCACCGGTCCGGAGATCGCGTTACCGATCGGGCCAGCGACGACCGTTCCAGCGAGTCGCCTAATCATCCCAGATTTCCGCCCGGTGCTACGGCTGAGGCCGCTGCACCCTGGTCAGCGAGGGAAGTAGTGGATGCTTATCAACTGGTTCACGATGTCCGTGCGGCCTTCGCGCAGTTGTTGCAGGTAAAGTTCGTGGTGGTGATCACACACCGGGAAGTTGGCGATCGTCTTCGTTGCCTCTCGGGAGCAGAGCATGCACTTGTTCTCTTCCACGCGTCCACTATCGGCACTGATCGGTTGGAGTCAGGTTGCTTCCGGCCGAGCGATCTCGGGAGCCGCGAGAAGCCAAGTGAGGGTAGTAGTCCGCTCCTTCGATTGCCGAGGCTTCAGTCTTCGGTCTACCGCTACGGCACGTACACCAGCTGCACGGTCTCGGGACCTATTCGGTTGATTCCTACCAGCCGTAGCGCCGGCCGTGCCCGGAGGAAGTATGGCTTCCCCTCGCCGAGCACGAAGGGGCGGAGGTAGATTCGGTATTCGTCGATCAGGTCGAGTTCGGTGAGCGCGCCTGCCAAGGTGGGGCCAGCGACGTCGATATCGCCCCCGACCTCGTCCTTGAGTCTTCGCACGAACGATTCGAGATCGCCTTCGACCAGACTGGCGTTCGGCCCCAGCGGGGCCCGCCCGTTCGAGACCACCCACTTCGGCTGAGATCGCCAGACCTGCCCGTATTCACGCTCCAGGTCGCTGTACTCGGGCCTGTCCTCGTCCCAGTACCGCAAGAGATCGTAGATGCGGCGGCCGTAGAGGCAGCCCGAGACTCCTCTGACCTGTTCTGTGAAATGGCGGAAGAGGTCATCGTCCGGCGCGGGGAGCACGAGGTTCCCCTCCGTGTCATCCACGTAGCCGTCGAGCGACTGCATCATCCCGTAGACAAGCCTCGCCATCGTTCGCCTCGCCTTCGAGTTGCCCTATCAAGGGGACCTCGAGCAGAGGATACTCCAACGCGCAGGCGTCCCCGGATCGCTTGGCCGACTCCTTCTCACAGTAGTGGCAAGTACCGGTAGTGGGATCAGCCGTTGTGTCTGTTGGCCGAGCCGGCCACTGCCAGGAGGTGCCCCTTTGATGACCGTTGACAGCTGGCGCCGGCGGCAGGTCCCCAAGAAGCTCCTGGGTGATCGGCGCTATCGCTCAGTCGGTCTGCCGCACCAGGTCCCAAGTGACGGTGACGGTGGTGGGGATACCGTTCCCTTGTTCCCGCTGCTCCTCATATCTGCCGCTCAGGTGGTTCGGGTCGCCGAGGGTACCAGTCGCCTTCACGTCGTCATAGTCGATCGCCAGTTCCCACGGTTCGGTGGTCCGGTCGTCACTCTCGCTTTCCGGCCAGCAGTTGTCTATGTAGTAGTGGCGGGTCGTTCTGCTGCCTGTGACGGGGAAGCCGTTGATCGGCAGGTAGATGTCGTAAGTGGTGGAGTCGGAGTCAATGACGATGCTGAAGGACGCGTCGTCCTCCTGGATCTCGCCCGTGAGCTCGAAGTCGCTACTGTCTTCGAAGACGTACCTGAGGATCGCGTCGGCGCTGGCGACGCAGTCGTCGTAATGTTCCTTCCGGAAGAGGCCGTGCTCGCTAATCGTGCCGGTGGCTCGCAGAGCGCCGCGGAGCTCTGCTGTGCCCCCCGAGTACGGGAAGACGACCTCCTGGACCTCGATCGTCTGCGAATGTTCGTAACTGTTGGTCCAGCTGCCGGTCGTCTCCGCGTCGTCCGGATATCTGGTGATGCTGCCGGCTTCCGAGTAGGTGATCGTGCCCCTCCAAACGGCGCCGCAACTAAGCGCCGGATCGAGGGGATCGAACTCGCCGGGGGCAGCTCCCAGCAGTTCCAGTTGGCGAGCGATGGACAGAGCCGCGGCCACCTGAACCTGATCGGTGTGGTCGACGCACGGTCTGGTAGTTTCTTCCCAGCAGTTCTCGAGACCGGCGATGATGCTGTTCCAGATCGCCTCGTTCTCGGCCTGGAAGCTGTCCTGGAGGCCGAACAAGTGGGTGAGTCGCGTCCACGCGAGGACCTTGGCGGACTGGGCCTGGGCCGTCTCGCAATCGCTCGCGATAAGCGGGAGAAGCGGTGCGATCACGTTGCGATAGTAGTCGTCGAGGATCGCCTCGAGTTTCTGACTGAACTGCGGGTCCCCTTGTTCGCCTTGAAGCTGCGCGTCGCGTTCGGCCCTTATCAGCTCCTGGGCGCGGTGCTCCAGTTGACTCTCCCAGTCGCTGGGCATGAACGTATCCGGATCGCGAACCTCCAGAGAAGGCCCGAGGTACAGGACGTAGCCGCTGAAGTGCAGCAACTGGAACCTGAGTGAGAGCGGGTCGAGTGCGAGAGGATATCCGTGGAACTCCTCTCCCATCGCGGAGTAGGTGAAGGACGCTGCTTCCTGCCTGGCGTTGCCGTCGGGAGGCGTCACCTCCAGGGTCACGGGCTCGTGAAAACGCAACCCTTCCGGTTCCAGGTGCACCCCGTACGGACGACCGCCCTCGATCGGTGCGCCAACGATCCGGGTTATCGGAGTAACGGTGATCTCGGTGTCAGCCAGCAGCGCTTCGCTTGGGATGGTCAGGCTGTATGTCGTGCCGTCCGCCGATGATACGAGAATGTTGCCACCGGAGGTCGGTACCACCCGGCTGACGGCGCGGCCCTCGTCCAGAGTGACTACGACGTCGAGCGGCTCCGACGTCCCTGGAGAGAACCGGGAGCCGGCGCCCGTCCCGCAAGAGGCCAACGTGACCAGTAACGAGGTGGCGCAGAGCACTCTGCCGATCGTGAGCAGGAACGTATCCCCAGAAACCATTCTCATCCGGCCAGAACCTCGACTTCCGCGTGCAGCGGTTACAGAGTGCGCTGGACGGCGTCAACATGCCGTGAACGCGGAATCGCCGACTATAATCGCTCATGCGGCTCGTGACGCTCGGTGGACTCCGGCTCGAAGGCTCGGAATTCACCAGGCCGAAGCCGCTCCTGCTGCTCACCTACCTCGCTCTGGAGGGCCCGCGAGATCGCCGCTACCTCGGCGAGTTATTCTGGCCGACGGCATCTTCGCCCATGACGAGTCTGCGAACGGCGCTGTCGCAGTTGCGAACCGGAGCACCCGGCACGCTGGAGGCGTCCGGCGTCAAGCTCAGGGCGACGGTCGAGTGCGACGCGAGAGCGCTCCTGGAGCAGATCGATCAGTGCGATTCGGACGCCCCTCAGACGATCTACCCCGGTCCCTTTCTCGACGGGTTCTACCTTCACGAGTGCAGCTCCGAGCTGGAGGAGTGGCTTTACACCACCCGCGAACACCTCGCGGAGCGCGTGCGCGAATCTCTGCTGAGGCGAGCGGAGGACGAGGCCGCACGGGGCGACTTCCCAGAAGCCGCGAGAGGTGCCGAGGCAGCGTGCGACCTGGCAGGCGCGCCTCATCCCGACCCGGAGACGTTGCTACGCCTCCACAACCTGCTCGTGGCGGGCGGCAGCCCGCGAGCCGCGGGTTTGCGCCGTGACGCCGGTGAGTACGGTATCGAGCTGACCAGTAGTGCGGCAGAGGCCAAGCGCGCGCTCCTTGGGCGCCTACGACTCGGAGATGCGAGGCGAATACCATCGAACCTGGCCTCTCGCGGCACCTCTTTCGTGGGACGAGCGGCCGAGTTGGACATGCTCAGCGGTCTCCTCGCCGACGCCACTACCAGGTTGATCACGCTCACGGGCGGGGGCGGGATAGGCAAAACGCGTTTAGCTCTGGAGCTCGCGCATCGTGAACTGCATGAGGGGAGGTTCGAGGGCGGCGTCTACTTCGTCGAGCTCGAGTCGCTATCGGCTCCCGACCTCGTGCCCGCCAGAATCGGGACCGTGATAGGGGTGCCGAATACGAGTCGCGGTAACTGGACCGGAGTGGCAGACGCGATCGGCACTCTGCGCCTGCTGCTCGTGCTCGACAACTGCGAGCACGTAAGCGAAGGGCTGGGTTTCGTTCCCGCGCTGCTGACCCACTGCCCGTCTCTCAAGATCGTCACGACGTCACGGTTGCGTCTAGGGTTCGAGGAGGAGCAGCTGTTCGCGCTCTCGGGCTTGTCGTTTCCCGTTGGGACGGTAAGCCTCGAGGAGGCGCTCCATCAAGAAGCGCTGCAACTCTTCGAGCAGCGCGCGAAGAGGGTCGATCACGGTTTCGTGCTTACGGGCGACAACCTTCCCGCGGTCGCCGAGATCTGCCGGCTCGTTGGGGGGTCACCGCTCGGGATAGAGCTTGCAGCTGCCTGGGTCCGCTCGATGCCCGAGTATGTGATCGCCGATGAGCTCAAAGAGAGCCTGGACATGTTGAGCACCGACGTGGCCAACGTGCCCGAGAGGCACCGCAGCATGCGGTCGACCCTGGAGCGCTCTTGGAGCCTGTTGTCTCCGGAAGAAGAAGATGCACTCGAGTCGCTCGCGGCGTTCGCCGGCAGTTTCACGCACGACGCAGCCGCTGCCGTCGCCGGCGCTTCCATGTTGGTCCTGGCCTCACTGGTCGACAAGTCGTTACTGCATCGCCTTGAGGCGGGACGCTACGAACTCCACCCACTTCTCCGCCAGTTCGCCGCCGGCAAGCTCTCCCGGAGTCTCGAGCATGAAAGGAATGTTCGGGAACTGCACGAGAGCTACTACCTGAACCTGGTCGAGCTCCGACGGCCGGAACTCCGTGGAAGGGAGCAGGCGGCTTGGCTGGATCGCCTGGAAGCCGAACACGACAATTTCCGGCTGATCCTTCGGCTGGCGGTTGCTCAGGAGCGTTGGGATACGGCCGTTCGTCTGGTGGCAGCGTTATGGGGGTTCTGGCAGACGCGTGGGCACTGGACGGAAGGTCGCGCCTGGTTGGAGCGAGCGACTTCCGGCCTGCGAACCGCCGCGCATGAGTACGGACGCGAAGGAGTTGATCCTCCTCGCCTCCTCGGTGCATTGGCCGAGGCTCTACGGGGTCGCGGCGTGCTGGCCTCGGCACAGGGTGACAACGTTGCCGCGCTCGTCAGCTTCGAGGAGAGTCTCACGTTGAGCGAGCGGCTGGGTAACCGGGAACGCGTGGGCGCCCTGCTCGACAACATCGGAGTGCTGGCGCTCCACCAGGGGGAGTTCGAGGATGCGAAGTCCAACCTCGAGAGGGCGCTTGCCATCCGACGAGAGCTGCGCGACAGCTGGGGCGTGGCGGCAACGCTGAACAATCTCGGAGCCTTGGCAGGCAAACAGGGCGATGTGGTGACCGCACAACGCTACTACGCGGAGAGCCTCGAGCTGTTCCGGGCCCTGGGCCACCACTCAGCGGTGGCGCTGCTGACCAGCAACCTGGGGGACGTGGCCGAGTATCAGGGCGATATGGAACGGGCCAAGGCCCTGTTCGCGGAGAGCCTGTCGACACAGCGGAAGCTGGGGGACAGGGCCGGCACGGCCGCTTCACTCACCAGGTTGGCGGCGGTTGCGCGACGCGAGGCGGACCTCGGCGGTGCCAAGGCCCTCTGCCGGGAAAGTCTCGAACTCCTGAGGCAGTTGAGGGACATCGAACGTACCGCCGAGTGCCTGAACGAAGTCGCCCTCACCGTCTCCGTTGAGGGGCGGGCAGAAGAAGCGGCTACGTTGTGGGGCGCGATGGAAGCGCTTCTCAAGGCGAGCGGTGTTCCTTTGCCCGTCGGCCAGGCAGTTGAGTACGAGGACGGCGTCCGCACAGTGGCAGGAGAGTTGGGCGAAATCCGCGCCGAAGTGGCCCTCGCGAGTGGGCGGATACTGAATCTGAATGAAGCTATCGATCGAGCCGAGGCGGTATGCCGCAGTTGAGTCCCAAGGTCGAGTAGGCGCCGCTGCTTGCACCGCTCACGGTACCGACAGTTCGTCCCGACGGTCCCATACTGTTGCTCAGCAGGCAACTTCCAGGAGGGGCGGGGAGATCGACGCGGTCGGAAGCTGACCCAGTAGGCGTGAGAGTCGGTGAAGGCGCCGCGCCTCGGGCGAATCGAGGTAGTTCTTCTAGCGGGGAGAATGGGATGACGCGAGTCGGTATCGATGCATGGATTCGGGCCGGGTTACTCGCCCTGCCCGTCTACGGTCTGCTCACGATGTGGTCGACGTGGGATGCCCAGCCGGATCAGGTCGCGGATCCGGAAGCGTGGGCCCAGTACGTCAGCTCCACCGGCTACGTTGTCGATCACGCATTAGGCGCCATCGGCGGCGCCGTTCTCGCGATCCTCGGCGTTTTCGCGCTCGGCTGCTTCCTGAGTGGAAGCCGTGCCGGTCGGTTGGGCCTGGGAGCGATGGTGGCGACCGTGGCGGGTCACGCGTTGGGGTTGGCGATAGGCGGCGTCTCCGCGTTCGCCACGCCCGCGGTCGGTCGAGCCTACTTGGCTGGCATCACGGAGGTCATGCGGATCGAGTTTCCCACCGGGATGATCGTCGTGTTCGCGCTGGCTGTCCTTCTCATGTTCGTCGGCAACGTCCTGCTCGGCTGGGCGGTATGGCGTTCGGGGATCTTGCCGAAGTGGGCCGGAGCCACCTGGGCTTTGTCGGCGGTGCTCTTCTACGTGCTGGGGGCCGTACTGGGGGCGGCCACGACGGGAGGTAGCCTCCCGACTCAGCCGCTAGGTGCCGCCCTCATGGTCGTGAGTGGGGCATGGATAGCGTGGAGTGCGGGGCGGCGGAGCGTACACGCCACGCTCGGCGCATCCGCGCCGCACGTTTGACTGTCGACACGACGCGCCTGCTCGTGGTGAACCGCCGTGAGCTCGCCCGCGTGTACGAGCGCGCCTCGGGGAGAGAGGTTTCCCCGGCAGAAGTTGAGCCTTACTCGTCGTCCTTGTGGCCTGCCTGGGGGACGCCGGTCGAAACCTCCGAGTCTTTTCGTAGCAGGAGTCGGGGATCGAGTCGTAATCTCTCCCTGCGCACGATCTTGAGACCGGCTGCCTTCGGGTGTAGCGGGTTGATCAGTTCGTTGAGATCAAAGGGCATCACGAAACTTGCATCCCAGGGGGTCAGTTCCCAGTCGATCCTGTCATGGCCGTCTCGAGATCTTGTATCGCCTGCAGCAGGTCGTGGAGTGCGATTGCGACTTGAGCTTTCGCTTCCACATGATCGAGTTGAGCCTGCATCAGTTCGAGCTGTGAGATGATGCCGGACTCGTAGCGGAGTTCTTGGGCGTTGAGCTTTTCGGCGGTCGCATCGAGTGCTGCCAATGCGCTTTCGTGCTTGCCTTGCGCGATCAGTGCCTGATTGTGGCGCTGTCTGACTGTCAGTTCGAGGCTTTCGACTAGCGCGTTCAGGTCACGGCGTACACCTTCGAGGTGGGCTTCGGCTTGTTCGATCTCCAGGCGTGAGCTGAAGGCGTTGTCGACGGCTGCTAGTTCGAGTTCCGCGATTTCGATCGCCTGGCGCGCGACTTCGAGTCCCGTGTTCGTCCGCAGGCGTTCAAGCGCCGTATCGAGTTGAGGAACATCCGGGTTTGCGGTTATCGGTTGAAGTTCTTGCTCACTTATCTTTTGGCCGAGGAGGCCCGATAGCTGGGCCAGCGCGAGGGAAAATGTGCCTTCCGTATCCTCGAGCCTTTGCTGTGCCGCTTCCAGTTCGTTCTCGGCTGTTTCCAGCTCGATCCTGGTAGCGGCGCCCGCTTCGAAGCGGATGCGGGTTGCTTCGAGGGTTGTTCGGGCTATCGCCTTCTGTTGCGTGCTCACTTCCAGGTCGTTCCGCGCCTCGAGAGCTGCATAGTAGCTGTCGGCTGCTGCGGTGCGGGCTTGCCGGATTGCTGCCAGCAGGTCATTCTGAGCGTTGACTACGGCGTTTTCGGCTTCGATGACGTCCAGTCTGAGAGCCAGGGGGTCCTGCTGGATTCGTTCGAGTTGTCGTTCGGCGGCCTGGAGTTCGTTTCGGGCGGCGTGCACCTCGGGACTGTTCTCTGCGGCAAGGTCCTGGAGTTGGGAGAGGGTGAGTGGTGCGGTCTGGCCGTGCCCAATTGCGCAGGTGAGCGAAATGACGAGCAGGATGAAGTGCCTACCATTGCAGCCGCCCGCCTCACTTTCTTGCAGTCTTTTGCGGGCGGTCAGTCGCTGGCGGGTGCTACCTCCAGACGTACACTCGGCCGTGATACTGCTGCGGGTGTGCGGGCCTCGAGCGAAGCCAGGAAGCGCGCTACGAACAGCACGGTGACGAGCAGGAGCCCCGGGTAGCCGACGCCGGCGGCCAGGTAGGGAATAGTTGGATCGCCGAACTGCACCCGGGGCAGGTTGAAGCTGAGCAAACCGAAGGTGATGATGCCGCCGAAGATCCACATACTCATGAGCCAGATCCCGGCTTCGAAGCCGCTCATCGGTCCCGACCAGCCCCTGCCTGTATGTGCCAGTGCTGGGGAACCGATGGACACGGCCGCCTGGTGTTCCGAGTGCTCGGCGGGCAGGCGCACCCTGTGGCCGATGGTGATCAGGTCGAAGGTCAGCAGACCCGTGCCGATAGTGAACACGATGCCGAAGAAGGGCAGCATCGCCTTGTATAGGCCCATGGCGGGGAAGACATCGCCGCCGAACCAGTCGAGGCCAAGGGTGCGGTAGACGAATATCTGCACCGTACCGCCGAGTGCGAACGAGAACGCCATCCCCAGCATGCCGATGAATACCAGCCAGAAACTGAGCTTGCCGAAGCGCTGGTCGAAGTCGGTAGCATTGCGCAGGGCTGGAACGATGAAGTAGGCGGCGCCCAGGCTGAGCATCCCGAAGGTGCCGAACATAGCCAGGTGGGCGTGGCTGGGCGTGACCCAGCTCCCATGCGACCAGACGTTGGTGAGCGCGAAGGTCATGCTGAAACCGAGGATCCCTGCTCCCACCTGTTCGAGGACCACCGAGCCCAGCAGGAAGTAGAAGGCGGGCGCGTTCTCCAGCGGGCTGTTGTCGTGGTGGGCGTCGAGGTAGATGTGCCAGAAGCAGAAGATCAGTGGCAACGGCTCTAGTGCGCTGAAAAGCGAGCCCCAGAACTGCCAGAAGGCGGGCGTGCCGATCCAGAAATAGTGGTGGGCGTTTCCCAGCAGGCCCGAGAGCCAGACCAGCACCACTCCCCAGAAGACGGCGTAACCTACCGCCTTGACGTCGGCCTTGAACATCAGCACCAGCAGGAAGCCGATGAGACTGATGTGGATCACTTCCCAGACGCCCTCCACCCAGTAGTGGACGACGAACCAGCGGAAGTACTCCTGCAGGTCGAGGCGTGGCACGAAGAAAAGACCGAACACCCACATGGCGGTAAGGGCGGTCACGCCTATGCCGAGGCCCCAGTGGATCTCGTTCCATTCTCGTACCGGGGGGAAGGTGCGAAGGATGACGTACATGAAAATAGCGAAGCCCACAAGGATCACCAGGTCGGTGGCGCGGCCGGCTTCGAGGTACTCGAGCCCCTCCTGCAGCCACGGTTGACCCATCCACCAGCCGGCCACGCCCTTCTGCGCCAGGTATAGGGTGCTGGCGTTCCAGAGGGTAACGAAGATCAGTGCGAAGTAGAGCACGTTGATCAGCCAGGGGGCAGCCAACTCCCGTTTGGAGAGCAGCGGACCTATGAAGAGGATGGTGCCGATGAAGCCGGAGAGGATCCAGAGGACGCCCAGGTTGACGTGCTCGGCGCGGGCGACGTTGAAGTTGAGTTTGCCCGCCAGCAGCGAGGGGTCTGCCTGCTGTGCCGAGAGAATCAGTCCGAAGATCACCTGGGCGACGAACAGTACCAGCATGAGCATGAAGAAACGTTGACTGAGGTGTTGGGTGCGGTACTGGATCATCGCGCCTCCTCCAGGCTGCGGATGTAAGCGACAAGGGCGTCGATCTCCTCGTCGGTGAGTATCCCTTCGTAGGAGGGCATGACGCCGGCCGGGAAGCCCTGGGCAACGTGCGCGCTCGGCTCGCGGATCGCTGTCTCGAGGTAGGCTTCATCGACGATAATGCTGCTGCCGTTGCTCAAGGTGCGCTCGGTGCCGTAGAGGCCACCCCAGCCTGGTCCGACAAGGCGCGATGAGTCGCTGGCGTGGCAGGAGAAACAGCCATACTCGGTTGCGATCCCTTCCCCGACCTTTGCGAGTTCGGCCGGCTCCGCTGCGTCGCTCGCCTCATCGACTGCGACTGCCCGTGGTTCCGCCGCTTTCATGTTCGATGCTGCATCGGGCGCCGGGGCCGCCAGAGGGTGTTGGAGGCCGTCTATCTTCGGTTCGGGGGGCCACCCTTCGGTGTTCATCATCGAGGTGTACTTGAAGAAGGCGATGAGTTCCCGCGTCTCCTGAGCAGTTATCGGCAGGGTCGGCATGAGTGAATGGCTTCCGCCGCGCCTGACGACCCGCTCTCTTGCGCCCGGGAAGCGGGCGAAGTACTCGTCGATATCGTCGACACCGGTGTCGGCAAGCTGGGCCGAGTCCATGAGCTGGGTGCGAACGGCGGCCTCGGTCGGCCAGGTCGAGGCGGACGGCAGGAAGGCGGCCAGCCAGGCGGGACCTGCCCTCTCGTAGATATCGGTGAGGTCGGGTGCGAAGTAGGCGCCGTTACCGACGATGGTGTGACAACCCATGCAGTTGTAGGCCTGGAGTACCCGCTTGCCGTCGGTGGCGCCGTAGGAGGCGTAGCTGACGGTATCGGGAGTTACCTGGTCGCGCGAGCCCAGGAAGGAGAAGGCCGACAGCACGATGAAGATGACCATCATCACCGCGAGGACGGCGAGAGCCGCGTAGCGCCGGCTGCGCTCACTGCCGTTCAAGATGCGCTCTCCTCGGTGCCGGCATCGCCATTTCCATGTACTGGATGTGAGTGGACGTGGCCGTGACCGACGGCCGTGTTGGGTTCGTGCTCGTGTTTGTGGGCGTGGTGGTGCCCGTGACCCGGCCCCTCGTGTACGAACAGGGTGCGCAGCGCGCGGAAGAATACGAAGAAGACGTAGACCGCCAGCAGGAAGCCGACGATCATGTACACCTGCCACCAGCCGCGTGACTCGGCCCAGTACTCGAACCTTCGCCAGTAGGGCCATGAGAGCAGCAGGCTCACGATGCTGGCGATAACCGACAGGGTGATATCGATCGACCGTTGAACCACGTCGCAACCTCCATGCGGTCTGCCCCGATGAGCGGTCGGCGCCCACGAACCGATGCGCGTTCACGAAAACGTGGACACGTTAGTCCGAGTATCTGGGCTTTATCGATCAGCGCCTATGACCCAGGTCAAGCTGCCACAGGAGCTATTGCGCGACCGCTACTCGCGTCCCCTCAGCGTCTCCTCGATGCCGAGCCGCAACGCCCATCCACTACCTGAACGGTTGCCGGCGAACGTTGCGGAGGCGCTCGAATGGGATCGGCCAGGTCCGGCAGCGCGAGCCCGCGGACTGGTGCATGGTAGCGGCGCCTCGATGGGCAGGCGTTGACGCGAGTCAAGGCGGCGGCGTCGTTCACCTTCTAGAGTGACGCATGACGAAGCAGCAGGCTGCAGTCGGTAGCCACTTCTCTACGCACTATGACGAGGTCGGCCAGTTTCGCCCCGATGCCTTCTCCGCTACTCCAGTGGGACGTGGAGACCACCTGCAGGCCGTGGTGGTGTGCTTCGAAGCGGGCCAGTTCATCCCGGTGCACGCTCCTAGTCTCGACCTGGCACTGGTGGTTCTGGAAGGGGAGGGAGAACTGGCCCTCGAGGACCGGACGGTCGTTCTGACGCAGGGGTCGGTGGCGTTCGTCCCGGCGGGTTGTACGCGTGGCATCAGGGCGAGTACCCGGCTGAAGGCCTTCCAGGTCGTTGGCCCGCCCCCAACCCCCGCGGACCACCAAGGGGTGCGGGCCGGCTTGCAGCGGCGTTCCTGGCGTTAGATCTTCCTTGAAGGCCCTGATTCAACTCGGACCCGGCAACGACCGTGGGTCACCTTCGATCATGCTCGCCGTTGTCCTGGCTCGCAGGAACGCCTCGAGTTCGCCGGGCGCCATCGGAGGCGAGTAGTAGAAGCCTTGACCCAGGCTGCAACCCAGCTCCTTCAGTAGTTGGGCCTGCTCCCGGTCCTCGATCCCTTCGGCGACGACCTCGAGCTCGAGGTGGGAGGCTAGGCGAAAGCGCTTTCGTGTGTGCGGTTAGCCTCGAGCTGAGATGTTTACGAGCACCGATCCTAATTGCACTCCTCTGAAGGATCATCCCGAGTGGGTGCCGTACTTGCGCTCTAGTTGGCGCGAGGGCGGGCGGAGGAGCGGCTTCTCTTTTTGACGAGAGCGCTGCAACTATCCCGGATGAGGCCTCCAATCCGGGTCTGCCGTACTTCGAGTTGCCCTCCTCGTCGAGGGAGGACCTCACTCTCTACCTGGAACTGTGGGGCAACGATCTTGGCTCCAACCGGCGCACGCCAGAGGGTAGGTACGCGAGCAGACCAGGAGCCGAAACCTCAGTAATATCGAGGATGCCACCTTGGCCTAGCCTCCATCAAACCCAGTACAGTTCAGATCTTGCTTGTGCTGCTATCGAACCCTTCGGGCCATGACCTGGGCCATGGGCGCAAACGGGAGTAGTGGGTCGTTTCAAATCTTAGGGGGTGAGGAGAGAGCAAGTGACCGCTTGTCTCGAGCCGGTCGGGACATTGGCGGGACAAGGGACAGATGACGGCGGGACAAGGAACTTTCTAGAGTCGAGCGCACGTCCAAGGACGGGAAGGAGTGGACATGAACCTGAGACTTGTAGGCGCTTACTGGAGAATCGTTGTCGGTGTCGGACTCGTGGCCGCGGTGCCGCTTCTCCTCATAGGTGACAGGTTGATCGCTAGGTCGGAGGGTGATGCGATCGGCGGAGAGATTGCAAGGATCGCGGCGGGGAGTCCGCAGCAGTGGTTGGCTGGCAGCCTGCTTTTCCTGCTGGGGCTCGTCTTGTTGTTGCCGGCGGTTCTGGGTCTGGTCCAGCTTGCCCGAACTCGGGGCGTTCTTCTAGCGAATCTGGGTGGGACTCTTGCGGTCCTGGGGGTAGTGGGGTTCGTGGGACTCAACGCTCTCAATTACGTCCTTTATCAGTTCGCCGTCACGCTGGAACAGGAACAGATGATCGAGTTTGCGGGAGGGATGAACGGTAACCCGGGCTTCGCGGTCATCATGTCGCTGGTGATGTTCGGTTTCTATCCGGGTTTGGCCTTGCTCGCCGTCGGCCTGTGGCGAGAATCGAGCGTGCCGGTTTGGGTGGCGGCCTGCTTGCTGCTCGGTGTCTCGGTGCTGTTCCTTGGCAGCGGCGGAATCTTCAATGTGGTCGGCTTCGGTGTGATGGCTTTCGGCCTGGGCTGGACGGGGATTCGTGTGTTGGGGAGCAGCGGCAATACCTGGGCAGGTGTCGATTCGGCCAGCAATCGAGCGGAACAGGATGGTCCTCGAACTGTCTCCGCTTGATTAGTCCGCTCAACACGGGGTCGCCGTAGGTTACCGGTGGCCCCGACTGCCGCTTGCGACTGTAGAATCTGGACAACCTGGAGGGCGATCATGCCCGTTTCCGAAACCGAGATGAGCAGGCGGGGCCAGCGCGCTCCCGTCAGGTCGACCGAATTGGAGCTTCTACTGCGCGTCGTTTGGTGGACGCTGGTTGGAACTGCACTGTTCACCTTTCTGGCAAGCCTGAGGCCGTTCCACCGGCTCGCAGTTGGGCTGGAACCGGGATTGAGCGGCTCCTCGGCCACGCTGGGGGTGGATCTCGAAGCCGGCCTTGTGCAACTTGGATTGACCGCCAGCACGTACGGCACCTACGTCACGGCGGTGCTGGTACTGTTCACCGGCGGTTATGTATCGGTTGGAACTTATCTCTTCCTGCGCCGGCCGCGCGATCCTGTTGCGTTGCTGGTCTCATTGTGGCTGGTGGTTTTTGGCGCCACCTTCACGCCAGTGACGCGGGCGCTCAGTGACTCAGTCCCGGCACTGGTTCCGCTGGTGGACCTGCTCTCCGGCCTGTCATTCATCCTCTTCTTCCTGCTGTTCTACCTGTTCCCAGACTGGCGTTTCGTGCCCGGATGGACTCGTTGGCCGGCTGCGCTCTTCGTCCTGCTCACCCTGCTGTCGACGGTCGCTCCCGGGACGCTGTTGGACCTGAACATTTGGCCCTGGCATTTTGGCACTCTGCTTTTCCTGGCACTTGCGTTGTCGATGATCTATGCGCAGGTGTTCCGCTATCGGATCGTCTCGGGGCCGGTCGAAAGGCAGCAGACGAAGTGGGCCGTGTTTGGGTTGATGGTTGCGCTTGTCTCCTTCGCAGTGGCGGCCGTGCTCGACCAGCTTCTTGCAGGCTCCCTGCAACCAGAGAACGCCGTCCTGTGGGACTTGGCGTACGGTCACCTGCTCACCTTCGGCTTCCTGGCAGTACCGGCCTCGATTGCCGTGGCGGTGCTCCGTCACCGCCTATGGGAAGTAGACGAGTTGATAAACCGGGCCCTGGTTTACATCTCGCTTACTGTGGCGAGCATCGCCCTCTACGCCTTGGTGGCCGGTTACCTCGGGACGCTTCTCGATGCCCGGGGCAGCTTCCCGGTATCGCTGGTGGCCGCCGGTGTGGTGGCGGTGGCTTTCGCCCCGCTTCGTGAACGCCTGCAGGGGTTCGTCAACCGGTTCATTTATGGGGACAGGGATGATCCCTACAGGCTCTTATCGCGACTCGGACGACTCTTGCAGGGGTCGGTTCCCGGCAGGGAGGCCCTCGGCAACTTGGCTCTGGTCGTTGCGGCAGGCATGAAGTTGCCGTACGTGGCTATCGATGTTCCTCACGGTGACGGGCGCGACCTTGGTGCTTCGGTGGGCTCTCCGGGGCCCGAGTCGCTCGTTCTTACCCTCCGGTACAACGGCGAGACGACCGGGAGCATGAAAGTGACACCGCGGGGCGGCGCAGCGGGTTTCAGTCGCCGGGATATAGCGGTCTTGGAGGATGTGGCGCGCCAGGCTGGCGCCGCCGCGCATGCCGCGAAGCTTACCGATGACCTGCAACAGTCTCGACAGCGGTTGGTCGAATCCCGGGAAGAGGAAAGGCGCAGGCTCCGCCGCGAACTGCACGACGGCCTTGGCCCCCGCCTGGCGGCACACTCGCTCAAGGCCGGTTCTGCGCGACTGGTCTATGCTCGTGACGCTCTTGCCGGTGACGAGATGCTATCGCAGCTGGAGAGGGAGATCGCCGAGACTTTGGCGGAAGTGAGGCGCCTTGTATACCAGCTACGGCCACCGGCACTCGACGAATTTGGCTTGGTGGGGGCGCTCGATGGAGTAGTGAAGCAGTATGGCTCTGAAGATCTGCATGTGGAGTTTGAAGCATCCGGCGAAGTGTCGGGCTTGCCCGCCGCGGTCGAGGTTGCAGCCTACCGCATCGTGAGCGAGTCGCTGACGAACGTGGTGAGGCACGCCGGCGCCAGCCGCTGCTCGGTTAGTCTGTCACTCACGGTGCAGCGGCTCCTCCTCCGGGTGGATGACGACGGCCGCGGACCCGAGGGAGGCCCGGCCGGTGTAGGCCTCCGGTCGATGCGGGAGCGAGCAGCGGAGCTCGGCGGCTCACTGTCCGTGGGGAGTTCGCCGCTGGGCGGCACCAGGGTGGAGCTCAACCTCCCGGTGGCGGGACCGCAGTGACTGAGAGAAACCTTAGCGTTCTTGTCGCGGACGACCATCCTATGTTCAGGGCCGGTCTGCGGACCCTGCTGGCGGCGACCCCTGGTCTGCTGCTGGCCGCTGAGGCTGAGAGCGGCGAGAAGGCGGTCGAACTTACCCTCGAGCTGCGCCCCGATATCGTGCTGATGGATATCCAGATGCCGGGTGTAAACGGCATCGAAGCCACCCGAAGGATTCTCGAAATCGTCCCTGTCGTAGGGATCCTGGTACTAACCATGTTCGATGACGACCCATCGGTCCTCGCCGCGATGCGGGCGGGCGCTCGCGGCTACCTGCTCAAGGGGGCGTCGCACGAGGAAGTCGTCCGGTCGATCTGGGCGGTTGCGCGCGGGGAAGCGATCTTCGGCCCCTCGGTCGCATCCAGGCTCATCGAGTTCTTCTCCTCGATGTCGGCGGCCGATCTACACGGCGCATTTCCGGAACTCAGCGAGCGCGAGAGGCAGATCCTCGACCTGGTCGCGCGCGGTCTCAGGAACGTCGAGATCGCCAGGCGCCTGTATCTGAGCGAGAAGACAGTCCGGAACTACATCTCGAGCATCTTTTCGAAGATCCAGGTGGCCAACCGGGCTCAGGCGATCGTGAAAGCACGGGAGGCCGGCCTGGGCCGTAGCGATTCATGACGCGTTTCAGACCGATAACACCTACGGCGGTTCGGCTCGGGATTGGCCGGAAGGGGAGGCCGGAGCGGAAAGAAGCGAGCGATCATCGCTGTAGCTCGACAACTCTCGGAACTGCTGCACCGCCTTTATGTCAGCGGCGAGGTCTAGGACCCTTCTATTACAGCAAAGGGCTGACGCAAGTTGCCTAATCTCTTCGAGGTCGCGTCCGGGGAACGGCGCTTACGCGGCCAGCTCCGGGCAACATGAAATCCTGACCAGGAGGGCAGACACGCCGTTGGTCCACCAGTTGGTCCACTATGGCCCGAAAAGTCGCCCATTGCAGCACAATTCCCGCGACAAAAACAGTCGCGGGAATCGCTACTTTTCCCGTCTAGGACGGCATTGGTCGGGGTGGCCGGATTTGAACCGACGACCACTTGACCCCCAGTCAAGTGCGCTACCAGGCTGCGCTACACCCCGTCGGGCGGTCCCGAATACGGCTATCGGCCGAAGCCGATCGACGAACT